>JAZSHP010000049.1:0-13009 GCA_045533355.1 Candidatus Fimenecus sp. | reverse complement strand
CTTCGGGGTGTAGCGCAGCTGGTAGCGCGCCACATTTGGGATGTGGATGCCGCAGGTTCGACTCCTGTCACTCCGACCACAGCGGAAAAGGTACCCTTTAGGGTGCCTTTTTTGTTGTGCATTGAAAATGAGGAGTCGAACCTCATGGAGGTTTTGGCGTTAAGAAAATGTGCCGGTGGCACGTTTTTAGCCAAAAGCGGTTGGCGGGTACCGAAATTCGCAAGAATTTGGGTCGCCAAGCGAATAGTATGCAAGGCGTAGCCGAAGCAGACATCTGAGCGTAAAAAACGATATAGTATATCGTTTTTAGCGAAGAGCACAATGCGAATCCCCCATTCGCATTGTGAGTCTATAATTCGACTCCTGTCACGACCACCAAGGGATTTCCAATAGGAAGTCCCTTTTCTTTTTTCGTAAAACTAAAATACTACGAGTCGAACCTCCAAAAAATGACGCAGCTGACAGATTATGATTTCAATCCCCTGTCGGTTGCTTTTTGTTTTTACGGGTGGTATAATGATTTTGATGAATTATAATTTGTCGGGATGATTATTCATTAATATGGAGCATAAATGTAGGGGCGGATGCCCTCATCCGCCCGCAGTAAGCAAACCATACACTTTAGAACGGGACGATGTGGGGTGCGGGTGTCCGGTGGACACCTCTGCGAAGCAGAAGCACCGACCGAACCGGCAGATGAGACTCATCGTCCCCTACAAAGTATATTGTTCTATATTAACTCCCCGATAAACTCCGATTTATTAAGGAATCAAAATGCTTTAATTGTCTTAAGGAGGTTCCTATGAAAATTTTACAGATAATTATTTCTTCTCTTTTAATAGTGGGAGTTCTTGTTTTTTCATATTTTTCACCACTTGTTATATTGGGGGAAACCACAATGCCGTTTACAAATGATTATAAAATTCCAGACAGTATTCCTGAATATCAAGTGATTTCTACGGGTGAAAAAAACGATTGGACTGCGAAATGGATTTGGGATAAGGATAATCTGACAGAGAAAAATGTCTGGATGTGCTTTAATAAGAATATCGTTCTTGACAAAATTCCTGACGAACTTATTGCTCACATTTCTGCCGACTCTAAATATTGGCTCTACATAAACGGAGAAACTGTTGTTTTTGATGGAAATGTGAAGCGAGGACCAAGTGCGGGTAACGGTTATTATGACAGTATTGATATTGCTCCTTTCCTCAAAGCGGGTGAAAACTCGATTTGTGCCTTGGTTTGGTTCTGGGATGACGAAACAAGTTATTCATACAACAGCAGTGGTCAGGGTGGCTTCATTTTTGAGGCCATAGGTGACAATATCTCCATACTTTCTGACAAGAGCTGGAAGGTAAAAAGAAATCCTGCTTTCGTTGACAGTTCTCGTTATGCACCTAACTACCGACTTCCCGAGTACAGTATTTATTACGATGCAAGAAAAGAGCCCGGTGATTGGATAAAAGGTGATTTTGACTTTTCATCATGGGAAAATGCTACTGAATATGCCGTGGGCGGTAAGGGTGCTTACGGTAAGCTTTATCCGAGAGGAATACCGTTCTTAAAGGACTACGGGCTTTCGGATTATGAAAATTCAAAGGAATATGAGAACTATACTGTGAAGAATCTTTTCGGTGAAAAAATCACTGTGGATATTCCGTATAACGCACAGGTTAGTCCATACCTTAAAATCGTAGCACCTGCGGGAAAGAAAATCCGCATAACAACCGAAAACACTTTAATCGGTGCAGTTTCAACCACCTATATCACCAAAGAGGGAGAACAGGAATTTGAGGCATTGGGTTGGTTTAATGGTGAGCATGTTACCTATAAAATACCAAGTGGAGTTACTGTTGTTTCTCTCAAATACCGCGAAACCGGATATGACAGTTCCTTCTGTGGTGACTTTAAGTGCGACGATGAATTTATGAATTCCTTGTGGCAAAAATCCTTACGCACTCTCTATGTTACTATGCGTGACAATTATATGGATTGTCCTGACAGAGAACGAGCACAATGGTGGGGTGATGTGACAAGTGAAATGATTATGACAATGTACTCAATGGACAGCAATTCATATTTGTTGTATCAGAAAGGCGTTGAGGCAATGCTTTCTCACATTGACGATACAAAAGTATTACAGACCGTTGTACCTATACAGGGTGACTATTTTGAGCTTCCTGTTCAACAGCTCGGGGGAATTGTGGGTTTCCTCACCTACTATGAATATACCGGTGACAAGGCATTTCTCGAAAAGGTTTACTCCCCCGCTATTGATTACTTAAAGCTTTGGGAAATGGGAGAAAACAACTTTGTTGTTCATCGTGAAGGCTCGTGGGATTGGCCTGATTGGGGCAAAAAGGCAGATATGACAGCCATCGAAAATGCATGGGTTTACTATGCTCTTTCCACTGTAGAAGAAATGGCAAAAATTTTAGGAAAAGATGAGGACATCTCATTTATTGCCGAACGAAAAGAAGCTATTTCAAAGGGATATCAGACACTCTGGACAGAAAACGGCTTTAAGAGTGACGATGCGAAAAAGCCTGATGACAGAGCCAATGCTCTTGCAGTTTTGTCAGGACTTGCAACCAAAGAGCAATATGCAACCATCAAAAATGTACTTACAACAACTCAGAATTCAAGCCCGTATATGGAATATTATGTTCTTGAAGCCCTTTGCAAAATGGGTGAATATGAAGCGGCATATGACAGAATTAAAGACAGATATGAGGGTATGGTAAATGCGGATTACTCTACTCTCTGGGAATTCTGGGACGCTTGGCAGGGTACCAAAAATCACGCTTGGAGTGGCGGACCTCTTGTTATAATGAGTAAACATTTTGCAGGTATTACTCCACTTGAATCCGGTTATGAAAAGGTAAAAATCGACCCTCAGTATTCTCTGTCCGATAATCTGAGTTGTACTGTCCCAAGTGTAAAAGGCTTAATCACTCTGGATTATGAAAAGGTTGACGGAAATTATGTTATCAACCTTACTGTCCCGGAAGGTATGAAGGCTGTTTTATATGTGCCGACGGGCGCTTTGGTGAACATCAATTCCCAACCTTATTACGAAAACGGTGAAGCAACCAATGTGGAAATTATAGCAAAATAACATACAATAAAAAAATGCTCCGAACAGACACAAAACCTGCTCGGAGCTTTATTTTATCTTTATTTAACCGGTCACCGTCAGAAGAACACCATTGGATAAATTTTCTCGTGTAAAATCAAACATACCGCTTACCATGTCAACCCTTACATTTTCAGGCTCAGGTGAATCGATATAAATGTATTTAGGCATTTTTTCAGGGTTCTCCTCGTAGTATCTGGTTAACAAATCCTGGTCAACCGTACCTCGATACCATGCCGTGTATGTGGCACAAGGACGGTCTAAATACAGATACATCCAGTTGTTATAGGATGCCAATAAAATCGGCTCGTCCTCTCGACTCAACTCTTTTATCGTATCCAGGTCTCTTATTCGATTGTTATAAAGGGTATATTTTTCGTCATTTATATAAATTCCGGCATATGGTCCCGTTGTGATTTTGTTATCGTCTTTTGTATATATCCTAGCTTCCATATTAAATACAATATTTATCATTATTTGTATACAAAATCCAACAATTATTATATTACGAAGCCCTTTTCGGTTTCCTTTTACAGTTGCTTTTTCAGTTATCTCGGTTGTTTCCGATTCTTTATTTGCTGTGCAAGTCATTTCTTTCCATAAGTCCATTATAAAGAATACACCTGCAACATTAGATACTGCAAGAACCACACCAATTACCGCTATATATGTGTTTGCGGCAAGATATTGAAAAAGTGTAGCAATCATACAAGGTATATAAAAGCATCGGAAAATGACCTTGTTCTTGTTTTCCGTTAAAATATAGCACACTGTTGAAAATACCCAAAATGGCAATGAAAATGCTGTTAAACCTACATGCGAATCAGACAACCATCCGCCAATATCATAAGCTACCATCCATACTACTGAAGCAAACAAATACATCCAACGGTGTGATTGTTGCATTCTTTTTTTATCAGACAAAACGAACAGAAATAACAGCGGTAAAAGCCATGTTGCACCCATACTCATTTCAGAAAAATTCATAACTGTTTCAATCAATTTTGAAATCAGTGATTTGGAAGCCACATAATATTCTGTACTGTTAAACAGATTGTCTATATTATCAGAAATTGATTCTATTTCCCCTCCGGTGATAAAAAAGAAAGCAATCGCAATAACAACTACAATTAAAATCCCGCAAGTAAAACGCAAGACTGCTTCTTTTGAAAAAAAGCAACTATACTCTTTTCCGTTTGAAAGAAATTCCTGCATTTGTTGATTTATTTCTTTTTTTTGCTTTTTAGTAAGTCTTTTTTCTTGTCCATTGTTTCGTGATGCCTTTACTTCCAATATTTTACCTTTTATTTTTACTCGGTTTGTCCACAAGACACACGCAATAAGATATAACAAGAAAGCAGCACAAAATATAGGATTGCAAATACAACAGCAAGCAAAACAAACACCCGCAATAATATATTCTCGAGTAGAGCCCTGTTCATAAATTTTAATGAGACAAAAAACTAAAATCAACAATCCTATAACGAAGACTGAATGATAACTTATAGCGAATGTTTTATATGTTGCCTGAGTATAAAACATCATTGATGCCATAATTGCCCACTTTTCATATTTTCTGAAAAAAGCATATATTGCAACAGCTGTTACTGTATGAAAAAACAAATATGTGTATCTCAAAAACACAAGGATGCCATCAGTTGAGCCTTTGATTGCGGTCCAAATATATACCGGTAAATATGAAAACAATGATGAAAATTGTGTAAGATTCCACTCGTGCTGGACTAAGCTGTCACCGTTTAACAGACGAAATGGAATTACCGCATAAAAGCTTTCGTCAATTAAAAATGGTTCGGCATAAACAAGATATATGTGTATTAACAAATTTATTAACAAAACAAACGCAAATAAACAGTCTGTTTTTTTGATTTTTTTCATCATAAAGCCCTCCCATTTCACGACATTATACCAAATAATATTAGCACAATTTTTATGCTAAGTCAAATTTAGTAATAATCTATTCTCAAACACTTGATATCAACTATTCTTTTATGTTATAATTAAAAAAATTATTATTTTGGAGTATTATGTAATGAACAAAGTAATGTTGCTGTACCCACCAGGGAAACAATATCAACGAAGCGAAGACCGTGCACAATGTAATATTGAAGATTCTGCAGTTGCGTCTACTCACGCTTGCAATGATATCGGTTATGCAGCAGCTGTTTTACTCCAGAATGGTTATTCTGTTTTTCTTAAGGATTACCAGACAGAATTTGCAACCAAGGAGCAGGTAAGAGCAGATATCCTGGAATTCAAGCCCGACCTTATTTTCATAAGCATAACAAATGCCACAATTTATGACGACCTTGATTTCATTAATTGGATAAAATCCTTCCACGATTGTCTTTTTGTTATTAAGGGTGCTATTTTCTATAATCCTAAAAAGTCACTTCTCGATACCCTTGACCTTAGCAATGTTGCCGCTATGGTCGGCGGTGAAATAGAGTTCATAATGGGACCCCTTACAGATTGTCTTTTAAAAGGTATTGGAACTCTTGATGATATTCCGGGAATTATTTTTCACAATGGTGATGAATTTGTTTCAACAAAGTTTGATTGCTGGAACAAAAATCTTGACGAGCTTCCATTCCCTGCAAGACAACTAATGAATAACTCTTTATACACTCGTCCTGATACAGATGAGCCTATGGCAACAATTTCTGTTGGTAAGGGTTGTCCGTCACAGTGTATTTACTGCCTTACTCCTATTATTTCAGGCAAAAATGTCCGTTTGAGAAGCGTTGAGAATGTTTTTGCAGAAATAGAAGAATGCTACTATAAGTTCAACATCCGAAATTTCTTCTTTAAGGCAGACACCTTTACTATCGACAACGAATGGGCATCGGATTTATGCGATAAAATCATCAACTCCCCTCTTAAGGGCAAAATTGAATTCACTGCCAATTCAAGAACAAAGCCTTTGTCCTTTGAATTATTACAGAAAATGAAGGCTGCAGGCTGCTTTATGCTTGCTGTGGGCTTTGAAACAGGCTCCGAAAAGACTATGAAGCTCATTAAAAAGGGTGCAACACTTGATGACAGTATCCGCGCAGCATCTCTTATCAAAAAAGCAGGTATTCCTATGCTTGGCTTCTTTATGGTTGGCTTTCCTTGGGAAACAAAAGAGGATATAAAGAAGACTGAAAAATTCATTCATAAACTTGACCCTGATTTTATCGAAATACATATTGCAATGCCTTATTATGGCACAGAGCTTTACAAGTATTGTCTTGATTACAACACATTGAGTGACTTAGCCTGGGGTAATGACTATTACGCTCCGAACACTATCGGCACAAGCACTGTAAGCATTGATGATGTAATAAAAATCAAAAAACGGATGCAGCTGCGATTCTATGTACGACCTATGTATATTCTTAAAACACTTAAAAAATGTATAACTTCATTTACTGTGTTCAAGAATTATATGCAGCACGCAATTAAGCTTTTAAAGAAAAATCTTTTCTGAGGTAGAAATAAATGAAAGTTTTATTTATAAATCCGTCTGTCGGATATTATACAAGAGCCCTTTCAAATCCTATGGGACTTCTTTCAATAGCAACTTATGTTAAAAACAATGGTCACGAAGTGCTTTTTGAGGACAGAAGTGTGAAAAAAAGAAGTATATCAAAGGTTATTGATGATTTTAAGCCTGATATTATCGGCATTTCCCTTATGTCATCAAGAGGCGTTAAGGATGCTATCAAAGTGTCTGAATATGCAAAGAAAAAGGGAATTACTGTTGTATGGGGCGGACAGATGCCTTCAATGCAGGTTGAAGAAGTTTTAGCATCAGGCTATGTTGATTACATTTCCTATGGTGAGGGTGAGTTCACCTGGCTTGAGATAATGGATTCCCTTCGTGACGGTAAGAGTATTGATAATATCAAGGGCCTTGCATATAAAAGGGATGGTAAAACAGTTATTACAGATTGCAGAGAATTTATAAATCTTGGTGATTTGCCTGTAGCAGATTACACGTTGATTGACACTCCGAAGTATTTGCAAAATTATCTTGGCTGTAAAAAGATGATGTATGTTTATTCTTCAAAGGGATGTCCCTGCAGATGTGCTTTCTGTTCAAATCAATCATTCCACAAGAGCACTCACAGAAAAAGACCAAACGACATTGTTTTGCAGGAGGTAAAATACCTTATTGACAATCACGGTGTTGACGGTATTTATTTTTCCGATGAGCTTTGGTGTATGAAAAAAAGCGATGTCGTAGATTTCTGTCAGCGTGTTCACGATATGGGTCTTAAATTCCATTGGGGAATTGAAATGCGAATCGGAATCCTTGATGAAGATGATTTCAAGATGATGTATGATGCCGGATGTCGTTGGATTTTATTCGGCGTAGAAACAGGCTCTCCTGAAATGCAGAAAATTGTACACAAAAATATTGATTACAGCAAAATCGCACCTACCTTTGAAGCACTTAATAAGCTTGGTATCACAACTGTTGCTTCCTTTATTGTGGGTTTCCCGGGAGAAACCGTAGGACAACTGCGTGACACAGTAAAGCTTCTTAATACAATCAAAGCAAACCTTACACCTGTGTTCCATTTTACACCATTACCGGGTACTGAGCTTTATGATAAGGTTATTGCAGACGGTTCATATCATCCGCCAAAACACCTTAAGGATATGGGAAAGGTTGTTGCAACGGAGCATATTGGTCAGAATTTATCTGCTGTTCCTGATGTTGATTTAAAGGTAATAAGAAGCTGGTATATGTGGAAGAGCTTTTCAAACAAGGGTGCTTTACAGGAGCACGGTGCATTTGAATTTGCAAAGGAAACTATTATCAACGGTCTTCACTCAATTTCACTTAAAGGTCCTATAAGCTTCTTTATTGATGGCTTTAAGGCTTTGCATGAATTCTTATATGTTTTCTGGTATTCACATGCATATCCTAAAATTATTAAAAAGTACGATTTAGATAAAACTTACGATTGAGGTACATAAAATGGGTAAAAAACTAATTTCAATTGTTGTTCCTAATTACAACGAAGCAGGTATGCTGGACGAATTGTATGAGAGAACAACAAAGGTTATGCAAACTCTCGACAAATATGATTATGAAATCGTATTTTTTGACGATGGCTCAAAGGATGGCTCGAGAGAAAAAATTGAAGAGCTTTGCCGTAAGGACGAGCATATCAAGGCAGTTTTTTACTCAAAGAATTTTGGTTATGCAAAAAGCACTTTTTATTGCTTCCAACAGGCAAAGGGCGACTGTGCTGTAATTTTACATGCCGATTTGCAAAATCCTCCTGAAGAAATTCCGCGACTTGTTGAAAAATGGGAAACAGGTGCTCAGATTGTCCTCGGAATCAAAAATCAGAGTATGGAAAACAAGTTTGTTTATTTTTTCAGAACTATTTTCTATTGGATGATTAACAATGTTTTCGGTGTAAAGATGATTCCACACGCAACCGAATTCGAGTTATTTGACAAAAGCTTTATTGATGTACTCAAAAGAATCAATACAAACGAGCCATTTCTTCGCGGACTTATTTATGAATACGGGTCTTCCTTTGACCAGATTTATTACACTCAGGACAAAAGAAAAAAGGGTAAAAGCAAGTTTACACTTTCAAAATATTATGACTTTGCCATTTGCGGTATTGTAAACTCCTCAAGAGTATTGCCGAGACGAGTAGTTTTTGTATCAATTATTTCAATGATACTCAGTATTCTTGAAATGTTTATATTCTGCATACCAAATGCATTAACTTTAACGCTCGACGCTGCAATTAACAGCATTATGTTAAGATTGATTTTTATTTTCATCGGATTATTGTTGTTGATGGTGTCCTTATGTGCAGAGCATCTTATTTCACTTCCTCGTAACAATGGCGAAAAGCCGATTATCATTGAAGAGAGAAGAATTAATTACTAAAAACAACCTGAAATCAAATTACCAAGGTGGAAAAGAGGGATATTTATGATTGGTGTTATATTAGCCGGCGGTGATGGCACTCGTTTGAGAACAAGCACCGGTCAGGATATCTGCAAATCCTTGAGAAAAATTAACGACAAGCACTTAATAGAATTTGCACTTAACAATTTAATTGATTTAGAAGCAACCCAAGTTTACATAGTTGTGGGAAAACAGGGCGATTTAATCAAAAAGGCTATCGGCAATAAATATAAAAGCCTTGATGTAAATTATGTTTGCCAAAAGGAGCAAATCGGATTAATCGACGCCCTTGTCCAGGCACTAAAGGTTATTGACGACAGTGAAACTGTTGTGTTACAGTTGGCGGATGAAATTCTCGTAAGCCTTAATACACAAGCTGTCAAAAATGCAATAGCAAATGAGGACATAGATTTCTATTGTGGTGTTACCTTAGAAGAAACTGAAGAAAAAATCAAAAACAACTTTTCTGTTGAAACAGACGAAAATTCCTTCCTTGTGAAATGCGAGGAAAAGCCAAAGGTTGTGAATAACAATATAAAGGGTACGGGCTTCACCATTTTCAGTGGCAAAGCACAAAGCGAGGTAAAGGAAGCATATCTCTCAACCCCTGAAAAGGTAAAGGAATTGTGTGACTCATTCAGCTATTTAATGGCAAACGGCTATCGTGGTTTAGCCCTTATGGTTGCAGAAAGAGAATTCAACATCAACACCCTTTCCGACCTGACCGAAGCCGAAAGCTTTTTAAAGGATTAAAATTTAATAACAAAAAAACCGGGCAGATTAATTTCTGTCCGGTCTTTTTTTTTATTATTTTACAAGTCTGTTTGTTGTGAAATTTCTTATACCAAGATTGTATAATTCCTCATAAAGCTTTACGCTGTCAACGGTCCAGGTTGCAAGCTTAATGTTTTCATCCTTTGCTTTTTTAAGCATTTTTTCGTCATATTTTTTGCCGTTGAATGCCAATGCATAATTATTCATTTTTGCAAGTGTAATTTGCTCCTCTGTAATTTCATGAGTCAAGTACCATAGTTCAATATTCTCATCAAGATTACGCAGTTTTTCCAAAATCACACCATCAAAAGAAATAATAATAGCATTTTCACGCATATCGTCATAATTATCAAGAGCAGTCAGGATTTTATCAAGACACTGGTAATTGCCCTCTTTCACCTCAATCTGCGGAACAATTTTATATTCATCACAGATTGCAAGATAATCATCAAGGGTAATGAGCTTCTGCTTTGCATATTCTCTCCAATAATTTCCGTTGTCAATAAAATACTCAGAAATTTCCTTGTAGGTCATTTCACTGATTTTTCCTGTACCATCCGTCATATGGTCAATACTGTCATTGTGATTTACAACCCACACATTGTCCTTTGAGAGCTGGATGTCACATTCTGCTGCAAAAAACTCTGCCTCACCTGCTTTTATAAACGCTTTATCTGAATTTTCAGGTGCTACGGCTGAAAAACCACGATGAGCAACCAAATTGACATCTTCCGTCGAAAGTCCTTCTTGTGAAAGTGATATTACCTTTGGGGGAGTTTTTGATGAGATAAAAAGCACACCAACAAAGCCCAACACAATAACAAGTAATACGGAAATTATTGATATAATTAATTTTTTCTTTTTTGTCATGCTTGTATACCTATAGTTATGATTTCAAACGGTTTGTATTCTACTGTATCAGTTTCTTCAACAACATCTTCAAGGAAGTTGAGGATTTTCACCTTGCCACCGAGTTTTATTCTGCCTCGTCTGCCGTTTTGTTCAGAAAGACGGACCACAATCATATGACCTTTTTCACTCATCTTCATTGTCTGCATATAGAGTTCACCGAATGAGTTTTCGCAGGTGAGGTCTGCCTTAGAGAGCGGAATATTGTACTCATAAGCAATATTGTTGATTTCCGCTTTCACAAAATCATCACCGTGAGGATAAATCATATAAGCGAACTCGTGATGTCCCAAATCACTTGTAACATCAGGACGGATTGTAGCACGAAGAAGTGAAAGGCTCATTGAATTTTCAAGAAGTCCCACACCGTATTTTGAATCGTTAATCAGTGCAATACCACCGTCAGTTTCTGCCATATCAACCCATTTGTGGTGACAAACCTCAAAACGAGCCTGCTGCCATGTTGTATTTCTGTGAGTTTCTCTTTCAACAAAACCTGCACTTGTGTCACAAACTGCTTTTCTTGTTAAAACATTACAGTCAAACTGTGCCTTTGCAAGAACATGCTTTTCGTTCCAGTCAACGATATTTTCAACCTCAATACCGCGACTCTGACGGAAAACACGGATAATTCGTTTCCAAGTGCTTTTTTCTGTACCAAGAGTACAAGCAAAGGACACAACTTCGGAATTCTTTTCAATAGTTTTGAGTGGTGAAAGTATTTTAACCTCAACTTCTCTGTCTTTATAATTAGGCAAGATATCCCAGGCATCATAAACACCCGGATTATCCTTATAGAGTTTCAGTTTATTGAATTCACCATTCACCCATTCACGATTAAGCTCTTTGTCATAAAGACTTTCGATACTACCGTCCGTATTAAACTCGATTTCATAGAACGGAGTAATCACCTTTTCACCGATTGAAAGCCATTCATCACTTACCTCATCAACCATAATGTCACCGCAGGAAAGAGCAGGAAGGTCAGGGATAACCCAATTACCCTTCTGTCCGTAACGAGTGCTGATTCCGTTTTCGTCAGGCACAAAAGTAAGATGAGTACGAGGGAAATTAAGGGAGTTAAAATACTGTTCCCCTGTGCCGATAAGCTCATTCACTCTCTCCTCAATTTCCTTGTAATCTGCCATAGCGTCACGATAAACAGGAGTTATATGGCTACCCGGAAGAATATCGTGGAATTGATTTATAAGTAATTTCTTGTAAATATCACGGATTTCATCATAAGGATATGGTGCACCTTGAAGATGACGGAGAGTTGAAACAATTTCTGCCTCACGAAGCTTATATTCAAGCTGACGGTTATAGCGCTTCATCTTTGACTTTGTGGTAAATGTGCCACGGTGCATTTCAAGATAAAGCTCACCGTCCCATTTTGCTAAATTCTTATTATCCTTAAGATTCTTTTCTAAAAATTCCTGACCGCTGATGTGTTCGGTTTTTGGCATAACGGAAAGCTTATTGAATCGGTGCATAACCTCAATCATTTCTTCAGTACAGCCACTGCCACCGTCACCGTAACCAAACATAGACATTGTCTGTCCGCCCTGATTTTTATCCTGATACGCTTCCCAGTTTTCCTGAATCTGTGACGGCATATTCCAGGTTATAAAGTGTGTTGGCGGAACACAGGCATAGACCTCACTACCGTCAATACCCTTCCAGATAAAGTTGTTGTGCGGGAATCTGTTTGTATCATTCCATGTTGACATCTTGTTAGAAACAAAGTAGTCAACGCCACTCTTTTTAAGAATCTGTGGCAATATCCAAGAGTTGCCGAAAACATCAGGCAACCAACAGTTTTTTACTGTTTTTCCGAACTTTTCACGGAAATAATGCTGACCGTACATAAACTGACGGATAAGACTTTCTGCACAAGGAATATTGCAGTCAGGCTCAACATACATAGCACCCACAGGCTCAAACTGACCTTTTGCGATTTTCTCTTTCAATTCTTCAAATACATCAGGATAATACTTTTCGAGCATTTCATAAGTATAAGCCTGAGTATGAGTGTACTTAAAGTCAGGATATCTGTCCATAAGACGTAGCTGGATAAGAATTGTACGAAGATTTTTCTGTACAGAATGAATTCTTCTCCAATAATATGCAATATCAAGGTGTGAATGTGCAATAAGTGCCACATCACCGTTACCCTTGTAATCATCATTTGCGAAAATTACATCATCAACATATTTCTTTGCATTTGCAACATCTTCTGT
>JAZSHP010000115.1:0-6130 GCA_045533355.1 Candidatus Fimenecus sp. | reverse complement strand
TGGGCTGAAAATATTTAACGGTGCAGTCTCTGATATACCTGCTCAGAGCACCCATCATTGTAGTTTCGGGCAATGCGATTGTTTTCTTACCCTTAAGACGTCTTGCCATATTGAGTCCCGCAAGTATGCCCGATGAAGCGGATTCCATGTATCCTTCAACACCGGTAATCTGTCCTGCGAAGAAGAAATTCTTTCTTTCTCTGAAGGAAAAATCGGCATCGAGCAATCTCGGTGAATCAATAAATGTATTTCTGTGCATAACACCATATCTTACAAATTCAGCATTTTTAAGTGCCGGGAACATACTGAACACTCTTTTCTGTTCACCGAACTTAAGATTAGTCTGGAATCCCACAAGATTGTACATTGTGCCTTCTTTATTTTCTTTACGAAGCTGAAGATTTGCCCAAGGTCTGTGACCTGTACGAGGGTCAGTAAGACCAACAGGCTTAAGAGGTCCGTATCTCATAGTATCCTTACCGCGGGATGCCAACACCTCAATAGGCATACATCCCTCATAAACATCTTTTCGTTTATCAAAGGAATGAACTTCGGCACTCTCGGCATTGATAATTTCCTCGTAAAATGCTTCGTATTCTGCCTTATTCATAGGGCAATTGATATAGTCAGCCTCACCACCACGGTCATATCGTGACTGAGTAAAGGCACATTCCATATCAATACTGTCAGCACTTATAATAGGTGCTGCCGCATCGAAAAATGAAAGTCCGTTTCCGCACATCTGACGGATTGTTTCCGACAACCCTTCACTCGCTAACGGTCCTGCACAAATTACAACACCATCATAGCCTTCGGGAATTTCGGTTACCTCTTTTTCGACAATATTTATATTTTTATCATTTCTGATTTTTTCAGTTATAATTCTTGAAAATAGGAGTCGGTCGACTGCAAGTGCACCACCCGCCTCAACCTTACACTCATAAGCAGTTTCCACACAAATTGAACCTAAATACGCCATTTCGTGCTTGAGAAGTCCAGCCGCAGAATTAAGTCTTTCTGCTTTTAATGAGTTTGAACAGACAAGTTCAGCAAAGGTATCCAGCTTATGTGCAGGAGATTTTTTTAACGGCTTCATTTCATACAAGTCAACCGTTATTCCGTTTCGCGACAATGCCCTTGCGCATTCAACACCGGCAAGACCGCCACCAATAACAGCTACTTTCATTCTTCCTTAGCCTTTCTCTTTCTCTCTGCTTTCTTTTCAAATCCGCAACCCTCGTTGTTGCAGACAATTAATCCACCCTTACGCTTAAAGAGTGACTTTCCGCACTGTGGACAAAGGTCATCAGTCGGCTTATCCCAAGTCATAAAGTTACATTCAGGATAATTACCACAGCCATAGAAAGCATAGCCTTTCTTTGATTTCTTTTCGATAACCTTACCGCCACAAACAGGGCAAGTTGCCTTTGTTTCAACAACTAAAGGCTTTGTATTTTTACATTCAGGATATCCCGGACAAGCAAGGAATTTACCAAATCTGCCTGACTTGATAACCATATTTCTGCCACATTTATCACAAAGTATATCTGTTTCATCTTCTTTGAGTTTAATCTTCTGGCCCTGCATTTCTGTCTTTGCCTTATCAACAGTTGCAATAAAATCATCATAGAATTCATGAAGCATCTTAATATAGTCAGTTTCACCACTTTCAACCATATCAAGCTGTGATTCCATACCGGCTGTAAACTTAACATTAACAATCTTTGAGAATTTATCCTTAAGAAGACTTGTTATAGCCTCACCCAATTCAGTCGGCTTCAACTGTTTCTGTTCACGAATTACATATTCACGCTGTGTAATTGTAGAAATAATTGTAGCATATGTTGAAGGACGACCAACACCTGTTTCTTCAAGTGCTTTGATAAGAGATGCTTCTGTATATCTTGCAGGTGGCTGTGTGAAATGCTGATTTCCCGCAAGCTCCTTCATCTTTATAGAATCGCCCTCGTTGATTTTCGGAAGCTTTCCTTCCTCTTCCTCCTCATCATCAGTACCTGTTTCATAAAGACAAGTGTAGCCGTCGAAACGAACTGAATAACCATTTGCAACGAATGTTACAAACTTACCGTTTGCTTTGTCAGTTTCGTTAGCACCTGTAATTTCTGCTTTAACAGTATCCTGAACGCAGTTTGCCATCAATGATGCTACAAATCGCTTCCAGATAAGATTGTAAAGCTTATACTGGTCATTTGTAAGGCTTGCCTTTGCCACCTCAGGAGAAATAGCCATCATTGTCGGACGAATTGCTTCGTGACCGTCCTGAGCATTTGCTTTTGTCTTGAAATATCTTGGCTTTTCAGGAAGATATCCTTCACCATAAGTGTTTTTAATATATTCATTTGCTGCCGCTCTTGCTTCTTCTGAAACACGAAGAGAGTCAGTTCTCATGTAAGTAATAAGACCCACTGAGCCAAAGCCCTTAACCTCAACACCTTCATAAAGCTCCTGAGCAATTTTCATTGTTTTTCTTGCCTGGAAATTAAGCTTACGAGATGCTTCCTGCTGCATTGTTGATGTTGTGAACGGAGGAGCAGGCTGACGACGACGAACGCCTTTTTTAACTGATGTTGCTGTGTACTGGGCATCCTCAAGACGAGCTAAATACATATCGCTCTGGTCTTTATTTGTAATCTTTACTTTACCTGTTTCATCACCTGTAAATTGTGCTTTAAAAGCCTTTTTTGATGATGGAGCAAGCATTTTTGCATCAAGACTCCAATATTCTTCAGGATTAAATGCTCTGATTTCATTTTCACGGTCAACAACAAGTCGTACTGCAACAGACTGAACACGACCTGCTGACAGACCACGACGGATTTTCTGTGAAATAAACGGACTGAGAGTATATCCCACAAGTCTGTCGAGAATACGACGAGCCTGCTGAGCATTTACTAAATCCAAATCGATTTTTTCAGGGTGTTCAATACCCTTAACAACACTATTTTTATTAATTTCGTTGAATTTTACACGATTATTATCATTCATATCAAGATCAAGAAGTGTTGCAAGATGCCATGAAATAGCCTCTCCCTCACGGTCAGGGTCGGCTGCGAGAATAACTGCTTCTGAATTATCTGCAAGCTCCTTGAGCTCTTTTACAAGCTTTTCCTTACCCTTGATTACAGCATATTTAGGAGCAAAATCGTTCTTTACATCAACGCTTAATTTTGCAGCAGGCAAGTCACGGATATGTCCTTTTGATGACACAACCGTATAGTCCTTTCCCAAATATTTCTGAATGCTTTTTGCCTTTGAAGGCGACTCAACAATTACAAGTTTTGACATATATCATCATCCTTTTAGGTTAACTTTACAAATTTTATTTTACTTTATATCTTCTGCCACTCAACTGCTCAATAAGTCCATAAATCTCAAGTTCAGTTACCGATGACAGAGTTTTTTCCGTCGTAAAACCACAACAATTAATTATTTCGTCAATATGTTTTGGTTCGTCACTCAAAAAATCATATATCTTTTTAGCCGATTCTGTTAAATATGAAGGGGCTGCTTTTTTTACAGTTGCAGGTTGGTCCGTCCTTGCTCCTCGATTTTCTTTTTTTGCTGAACGGGACACAGGTTTCTTCTCCTTCACCTCATGGGATGAAGTTATTATACCCGATTCTTTTTCTTCTCTTTCAATCTGTCTTAAATATTTCTGTGTGCGAAGCATAATCTCGTCATTGCCATAGCTTTTAACATTCCCAAGCTTGTCATAATAACGAGCGTAGTATGTTTCCAGAATATCGTTTGGTGAGAAAACTGCAGTCGCACCATTCTGAATAAGTTGATTTGTTCCAAGAAATGAGGAACTGATTAAATCACCTGGTACAGCAAATACATCCCTACCCTGTTCAAGAGCATACCTTGCTGTTATGAGTGAACCGCTACGCAGCCCGGCCTCTATAACCACCGTACCAAGAGAAATACCGGAAATAATTCTGTTCCGGAGCGGAAAAGTATCGCGACCGGCGGGAGTAAACGGAGGATATTCCGTAATTACTGCACCGTTTTCTGCAATTTTGTCTCTTAACGGCTTATTCTCCATAAGATACTTAGTACCAAGTCCACAACCTAAAACACAGATTGTTTTGCCTCTTCCGTCAAGAGCACCTAAATGGGAATAGCTATCCACACCTAAAGCACCACCTGACACAACGGTAAATCCGATTTCCGCCATTGTGGAAGCTAATGCTCTTGCCACAGCTCTACTGTATGCCGAAGCACTTCTTGAACCTACAAGCGAAATAGTCAATTCTTCACTCAATGCGGTTTCATCACCATCCACATACAATACCAACGGCAAATCCTGTAAATGAAGTAGTGCCGATGGATAATGCTCACTTGTAGGGGTGATAATCTTCCAGCCATTTGTTTTTACTATGTCATAGACTTTTTGTGCCTCTTCCAATGAATAGTTCTTCAGTTTTTCCACCTGATGTTTTGTCAACATATCAAGGGAAAAGATTTCATTAAAACTTGATGCATAAATCTCATACGGATTCCATTCATAATATGAAATCAAATCCAAGCATCTTGCCCCGGCACCTAATCCGCAGGACATCCAAATCCAATACAAATCGTAATTCATCTTGCCATTTCCCACATAATTATAGACGCAGCAGCTGCTGCATTCAAAGACTCTGCTCTGCCGTCCATTTTTATTGTAATTCTGTCACTACATTTTTCAATAATTTCTTTTGAAACACCATTTCCTTCGTTACCTATGATGCATATTGCACCTTCGTTAAAATCAACAGTTGTGACACTTTTTGCTTCTCGGTCAGGGACTGTTGCAAAAACAGGTATTCCCTTTTCCTTACATTTTTCAATTTCGTCTTCTAATTCTTTACAAACAAATACCGGCAGTCTGAAAAGAGCTCCCATAGATGCTCTCAGAGCCTTCGGATTATAAATATCACAACCGCCGAATATCACCATTCCGTTAAGTCCTAATGCCTCTGCAGTACGAGAAATCGCACCTAAATTATCAGGATTCTGAACAGTGTCAAGAGCGATGTATTTCTTACCTTTTTCGTACTCAAAACTATTCTGCTTCATTTTTACGGTGCATACAACTCCCTGTGGAGTAACAGTATCACTTATTGATTTAAGCACATCGTTGCTGACAGTATAAAAAGACCTACATCCGTCTCGCAAGGATGCTATTTCATCACTATATTTTTCAGCACAGTTTTCAGTACAAAAAACATTTTGTATTTCACATCCGCTCAAAAGGGCATCAAGGCAAAGGCGGACACCTTCCACTACGAAAAGTCCGCTGATTTTTCTTTCTCTTGATGATGTGACAAGAGCTTTTACTTCTTTAATTTTCGGGTTATTTTTAGCATTTATTACAATATCAAACATAATTTATAAAACGGAAAAACCACGCGTGAGAGAGTTTCTCATGCGTGGTTAAATCATTATTTAAGAGCTTCTTTTGCTTTTTCTGTGAGAGCTGTAAATGCTGCCGGGTCAGCAATAGCAATCTCTGAAAGCATCTTTCTGTTAAGGTCAATACCAGCTTTTTTAAGACCGTTGATGAATGTTGAGTAGTTCATACCGTTCATCTTACAAGCAGCTGAAATTCTTGTAATCCAGAGCTTTCTAAAATCACGTTTCTTCTGCTTTCTGCCGATATATGCATAGTTACCGCTCTTCATAACAGCCTGCTTAGCTGTTCTGAAAAGTTTGCTCTTTGAGCCATAGTAACCCTTAGCGAGTTTTAATACTTTATTTCTTCTTTTGCGAGTCATCATCGCACCTTTAACACGTGCCATTTCTCTTTACCTCCGATTGAATAGTTACATTTATGCGTTTTTACGCTTCGATTATTGTTGTTAACCAACAAATTCCTTCTTATTTGTAAGGAATAAGACGCTTAATCTGTGCTGTATTTGTCTTATCAGCAACAGCTGTCTGACGAAGTCCTCTTTTTCTCTTTGTGCTCTTCTTTGTTAAGATGTGTGACTTGTTAGCGTGTGCTCTGATTGGCTTGCCGTTCTTTGAAAGCTTAAATCTTTTTTTAGCTCCGCTATGTGTTTTAATCTTTGGCATAATAATATCCTCCTAATATAATATACTACCTTTTATTTCGCACCCTTAGGTG
>JAZSHP010000020.1:0-18696 GCA_045533355.1 Candidatus Fimenecus sp. | reverse complement strand
GAAATGCTGCCTGCTGAGGAGCCTGATATTGAAGAAGAAGGCGGAATGCTGATGGGAGGTATGTAGAATGGCAGTTTTGTTTTCTCATATAACAATATCAGCAGATAATGGATCAACAGAAACTTTTTTATGTGGTGGTGTACCTGGTAATGAATCAGATTTTGAAAACCTTACTGCATATCAGAACTTTTTGAAAGATAATCCAGAAATTGAAACAATCGATGTCGAAGTAAGAAGCTTTCTGTACGGAGATGGTGAAGTAGTAGATGCAAATGAATATGAAGTTGCATACTTTACTAAACGAGGACCGGACTTCATAGAGAGGTCAACTGTAAAATCTTATGACGAATCAAACTTTATAATTCTCACAGATAATGAAGAAAATATAGAAATGGAGATGTGATTATAATGACATATATACTAATATTTATAGGCGGAGCAATGTTTGGATGCTTTTGCAGTGTGATTGCAATGAGTTGCTGTATTGTCAGCGGAGCTGAAGCAAGAAGAGAAGAAAGACGCACAAACGGAAAACAAAATTAAAGTAACGGTAATTAATTTAATATAATGAAAGAGAGGAAAAAACAATGTTGTGTAGATTGGAAAATATAGAAAACGGAAGAACAAAATTTATTTCATTACCAAAGAGCGAGAGGCGAATAGCTGCATATTTGGTAGACATCGGAGTAACCTTCGAAACTGAAGCATCATTCAGGATTTCATATATTGGTACCAAAAGAGCCGAATTAGGAAGACAGATGATGGAAATGGGTTTAAGTATTGAGGAACTTAATCTTGTAGCTGAATATATGTTTGATAAGACAGAATATTGGGAAGAGTGCTTTGAACTGTTATTAAAAGCGTTTAATCCTAAGACACCCAAGGACTTTATAAATCTTATGTATGAGAGTCTGGCATACCAATTTTACGATGCAACCAATGACGAAGAATTGGGCATGGTTGTAAAGAAATTGGTTGAAGAGCAAGATGAATTTACAAAAGGTCTTTTGGAAGGCTGTAAAGGTAAGTCAGATAAAGAAATTGGGCAGATTTACAGGATGTGTTCAAAGGGCGAGTATTTAAATTTTGGTAAATTTATGATTAAGCACGAACTCTCTGATGAGGAAAGAGAAGCTCCGGAATATGACGGTGTAAACACTAACAGAGAGTGGTATGAATTTGATGATGATCCATACTGTATGTGTGAGATTAATGTTGCTGATAATAAGAATATATCCAAATATGTTGGAAAAGGTAATGATAAAATCCCATTTTTGAAACTTAAGTTTCCAATGACCATGAATGAAATTCAAAGGTCGATAAGAGCAATAAATGCAGAGGAAATTGTATACATCGTAAGTGATGAGGGTGTAATGTTTCCTGAAGATGGTGTAAGAAGGATGACATTATGGGAGATCAACGAGCTTGCTGAAATCTGGGAGGATTTATATCGTAAAGATTATCAGATTGACAAATTCTGGGCAATTATGACATATGAGGACAGAACCACAACTTTTGACGATATATTAGAGTGTGTTATGAATATGCATAATTACAGATATTATCCGGGTGTGCAGGATCACTTTGAAATTTCAAATGCCATACAAATTAAGAAAAGATTTCTTCATAACGATCCGAAACAGCAAAGATTATGCAGTAAAGCGGAAATCGTTACTGAATTAATGAAGGAGTTTAACGGCAAAGTTCTTAAGCATTTTGGAATTCTTCTTTGTACAAACGGAGAGAAAGGATTCGAGGAATACTACGAAGTAAAGTGCGTATGAGAATAATACATATATGAGGCGGACAGTTTGTGTGAACTTTAACATGCAAATTGACCGCCTCTTTTTTTATGCAAAAAATATTGAGAAAGGAGCTGATTGTTGTGAAAATAAGATGCAGTAATTTTGCGAGAGATGCACCTAAGGCATAAATATCGTAGTTAACTGACGGTTGTAAAAAAAGTAAATACAACCGTCATTTTTTATGCCAAATCGGAGGTGTTTGAGATAATAAGATATCAGAACAGTCCGATTCCGTATGTAGGTGCTAAAAGGGTAATGAGAGATATAATCATACGGTCTTTCCCTTTAATTTACAGAAGGTACATAGAGGTGTTTGGCGGAGGTGCTTCAATCCTCTTTGCAAAACAAAGAGAAAAATTTGAAGTGTACAACGACTTTAATTCCGACCTTGTAAATATGTTCAAATGTTTAAAAGAAAGACCGATGGCACTTATCAAGACATTAAAATTTTATAACCTACACAGTAGGCAGGAATTCAGCGTATTGCAGGACTTCTTAAATATGGATGCACCAAGCTATCCGTTTATGAAAGAAGAAATAGCGATAGCAGAGGAACTCTTTGATGAGAAAGATGCAGAAATTATTATCAAGATTTTATCAGAAAAGGCGAATTTATATGATGTGGAAAGAGCTGCCACCTTCTATAAGATGATAAGGTACAGCTATGGAAGTGCAGGAAAGAGTTTCGGAGGTCAGCCTGTTAACCTTTTAAGCGCATTAGAGCTTTTGGAAGCAGCGTCTTTCAGGCTTCGGGAAACTGTGATTGAGAACAAGGATTTTGAAAGTCTCATAAAACAATACGACAGATATGAATCATTCTTTTATCTCGATCCCCCGTATGTAGAAACGGAAGGACATTATTTAGTTGAATTTCCTAAAGAAGACCATGTCAGATTGTATAACACATTAAAAGAAATTAAAGGTAAGTTTCTGTTATCATATAACGATTGTGAATTTGTTAAAGAGCTATATAAGGATTACATAATCGTTGAACATACTCGCTCAAACCCTCTGGCTCATCGGTATGACTCCGGCAGTCAGTTCAAGGAGCTATTGATCGCCAACTACGATATAAACGAAAGAAGAAAAAACGAACCCAAACAATTAAGTCTATTCGGAGATGATGATTATGAATTTAACTATTTACAGGACTACAGGTACAAGAGGCCGAATCACACTACCGTTTTTATTCCGAGAACTCTTGCATAAAATAGGCAACAACACCTATATCAAGGTTGTTTTCGACGGTGTGAGGCTAACTATAACACCAATGGTAGAAAAAGGCAGATTCCTGCATGAATATGATGCAGGGGTACTGCTTACAAAAAGCGAAGCTTATCAGCTTCTTGATGGCTACACAAAAGAGTCGCTGTTGAGCATACAGGCTGCAGTACGAGAAAAACTTAAAATGTGTACTGAAGACGAATCGGCAGGTAACAACGGCGGAAAGAAATAAAATAGAATCATAAAAATTTAATACCTTCATAAAGTGTCGGTTAGCTTTAGTCACCAGACTGGAGCGATGAAAACAATGATAAGATTTTTTGATATGTTTTCCGGTATTGGGGGCTTTAGGGCAGGACTTGATAGAGCAGGAGGTTTTAAGTGTATAGGACACTGTGAAATCGATCCATTTGCCAATAAAAGCTACAATGCCATATTTGATACTGAAGGAGAGGTATTTTTTAATGATGCTACAAAGATTAACCCAAAGGATATCCCGGAGTTTGATCTCCTTTGTGCAGGATTTCCGTGTCAGTCATTTTCGATTGCCGGAAAACGAGGTGGTTTTGAGGATGCAAGAGGAACTCTCTTCTTCAAGATTGCAAGAGTTCTTAAAGAAAGGCAGCCTAAATATTTTCTTCTTGAAAATGTTCCCGGACTGCTTAGTCATAACAAAGGCCAAACATTCCTTACAATCCTGCGAACACTTGATGAATTGGGGTATGGTGTTGAATGGCAAGTGCTTAACAGCGCAGATTTCGATGTTCCCCAATCCAGAAAAAGAGTGTATGCTTTCGGATATCGTGATATCCGATGCACCGGAAAAGTATTACCTTTCACAGAGTGCAACCCACAAACTCTTAAGCAAATCATTGGAGGAAGTCAAGGCCAAAGAGTGTACGACATAGATTGCTTAAGCTGTACATTAGCGGCCAATGCAGGCGGTCAAGGCGGTAAAACAGGCATGTATATAGACATGAATGAGAACCCATGTATCACTTGCTTGGCAAGATGCATTAAAAGCAGATACAACAGTGGGATAACAAATCGCAGAGGAGAAAACTCAGCAATACTTGAGTGTTATATGCCATGTCTTACTCCGACAAGACTATATAAAAGACAGCAAGGTCAAAGATTCAGACCGGATGGCTGTCCGATGTTTACCTTGACCGCATGCGACATACATGGAATATTAATGGGCTGCAAAATAAGAAAGCTTATGCCGAAAGAGTGCTTGAGACTGCAAGGTTTTGCAGACGAACAGATAGATAAAATGGTTGCAATAAATTCGGATAATCAACTGTATAAGCAAGCAGGAAATGCCGTAACAGTTACGGTTGTACAAGCAATAGGTGAGCGAATCAGACTCATGGATGATGAATTATATAAGAGGAGGAAAAAGATTTATGGATTACAAAGCTAATGTAACATTAACGACAAAACCCGGAAGCTTAAAAGGCATGGCCTCAGTTTCCATCAACGATGAATTCGTTGTAAAAGGGGTAAGAATTTACGAGAACGATAAAGGACCATTCGTATTAATGCCTTCCCGAAAGGTCGGCGAGAACTATGAGGATATTTGTTTTCCAATTACTGCGGAGAGCAGAAATGCGCTTCATAACGCAGTAATAGAAGCATATGAACAGAAATTAACTCAGCAGGAGGAGCAGACCAATGAAGAAGGCAAAAACAATAAAAAATCCGGAAATAAGAAATCCCAGAAACACTCAGATGCTCCAAAAGCAGATGAGAACGATGAAAAGATGTCGGAAGATCAGGATGAACAGACCGAGACAGGGCCGGAGATGAGCATGTGAGGTGAATAGCAAATGGCGGTTCAGTTTTACAGGTACTCTTTAGAACGTGCAAAGACAGACAATGACATGGACTTGTACAACGAGAGTCAATATGAAAACCGAAGATGCCGAGACTATATTCAGGATGAGGAAACAGGCTTCCATGCCAATGCCTACAGAGATAATTGTGTTGACAGTGATGGCAGTTACACCCGAAAACTTATCGATAAATTCGGTATGGAACGAGTGATGAATATGTATGCTGTCACTGTCAGAACGCATGATAATGACGGAAGGATCTCCGCAGATATTAAAGAGTGGGCTTCAAATTTCAATGCCGGGATTAAAGACGATAAGGAGATGAGAGAGTGCCTTATTACTCAAATCAATCCCGGCATTGTTGATTTACTTGCAAAGCATGTTTTAAAAGAGTTTGACAAACTAAATCTTTTTACAAGGGAGCATTGTGAAGCCGAACTTGGTAATTTGGAAGATAAGGTAGTGGTTATAAGCCATAAACACCTGAAAGAAGAATATTGGTCCCCTGAAAACCAATTATGGATTGCGACAGGCGGTTTCGGGTGCAATCCAACCGCTATAGGCAGAGCAGTATATGCAACCTGCCTTATTGATGATGACAGAGGCAGATGGGACAGACATCAGGTCTTAGGTGTCATTAAAGATGAATACTTGCCTGATTGGGCAAGAAAAAAGCTCGAGGAAATGAAACCTCAAGAAGATACTCAAAATATTGGAGAGATGCAATTATGAGTTGGGAAGAGAGCAAAGTGCCAAGCTTTGATTCCAGTCTTTGTTCCTTCGACATAATGGGTGATGATGGTCATGTCCACATGTATTTCCCAACCCTGCTGTTAGAGACATTTAATAACGAAGCTGACGGAAGAGAAGGATATAACATTTGGATAAACCTTAGTCATTTAGAGGATGATGGTGAAATTGATCACTACTGTTATCTTACGCTAAGTGTTGATGAACTTGTTACACCAAAGAATGCAGCATATGTAAATCCGGTGTATTGCAATTTTACAGATCAACTTTTGCAAACAGGGATTGCAGAGGATACAGGTATCAGGAAAACAGTTGGTGAAATAACTTACCATCTTTGGGTATTTGAGCAGGAATTCTTGGAGGATTTACATGATATTAATTATCAAAAATATTCGGAAAGATATGACGAATGTATTGCATTGATAAATCCGGAACAAGAAGAAAACGAAGAACAAGGTATAAAATTTAATTAAATAGGAGGAATTTTACAATGAAACTAAAGTATAATTCGAATTTGAGATCGATAGTTTCTTTATTTATTGTATGCATGATGATTATAGGTATAATGCCTACAGGATTTGCTGCACAGGATAATGAATATGTAGATCCGGCAGATAGTTGGATTGTTGCAAATGGCAGAACAAATGAACTTGACATGAACGCAACTACTACATATGAAACACAGTACTGTTTTGAATGTAATAAGGATACAACAGTATTAACATATCGCGTGCCGGAATATACCCGTACAGGTGAAACAGCGGCAAACAGAGGTGTAAAGTTTTCGGATGGTGCTAATGAAAAAGGTGATAAGTTTTATAACCTTGATGACGGCACTCCCGGTGTCGATGCAACATTTACAGGATACCATTGGAATAAGGCTGTTTGTAATGCATGCGGAACACTTAATCCGTCAGAAGGTCCATCAGCATATAACTATAACCGGAATATATATATTCTGAATTCTTGTGATAACACATTCTTTGTTGATTTTGATAATACAGAGTATATTCCGTATAATAGCACACAGCATTATGTGAACTTAAAAGAGGGCGAATACTGTGCATATTGCAAAGGCACATATGCGCAGGCAGTTCGTTCAAGAGAAGCTCATGACTTTACTCAGCTTGTAGATGGTCAGCTTGCAAATAACCGTTTCTATGTTGCAGAAACATGTGCAGACTGCGGATTTGAAACAAGCGAATATGTAGTAGCAAAATCCGTAGTAACCTCATACTACGGTGAAGTTGACGGTGAAGCACATACAGTTGAAGTTGCAGACCTTTCTGAATCTAATGTAACAACAAGAATCAGATACGGAACTGAGGCGGGTAACTGTAACAGAACATCTGCACCGAACTTTACAACAGCAGGATATCACACTGTATATTATGAAATAGACTATATCTATGCAGGTGAAACAATGACCGAGAACGGTGTAGGTTATGTATGGTTATTGGAGGAGCAGGAAAACAACGGAACAATCGTTGTAATTCCTCCGCAGACCCATGAGCATGACTACCACTATCTTGAAACTGTTATGCCTTCATGTGAAACATTAGGATATGACAGATTTCAATGTAACGGATGCGGTGACTTAATTAAGACAAACTATGTTCAGGCAACCGGTCATAACTACGGTGAAATATTAATCAGAGAATCAACTTGTAAGCAGAACGGTGTTAAGCTTCGTATGTGTAAAGACTGCGGAGATTTCTACGAGGAATCAACTCCGCTTGCAGACCACACATACGGCAAGCACACTCACGATGCAAGCTGTAAGTCTGTAGGATATGATGAATATGTATGTACGGTTTGCGGTGACAATTACATCAACAACATTAAACCTATGGTTGAGCATAGATACAGACAGCTTGTAAGACATCCTGATTGTGAAGAAGATGGATATACAAACAACATCTGTGAAATGTGCAATAGCTCTTATGTATCAGATTATGTAGATGCATTAGGACACGCTTGGGATGAAGGCAGAACAGTTACAAGCTCCGGCTGTGCAAGCGAGGGGGTAGTTGGACACCTTTGTACGAATGCAGGATGCGATGAAAAGTTGATCATTGCAACTGATGCAACAGGCCATACTCCCGGCGATGAGCCAACATGTACAGAACCTCAGCTTTGTGACACCTGCGGAACAGTTCTTGAACTTCCAAAGGGCCACAGCTACAACGACATAACAGTTGAAGCAACCTGCACACAGTCAGGATACACACAGCATGATTGTGAAAACTGCGAACACTCATACATCGACAGTTACACAGATGTCCTTCCTCACGACTATGATGAAGAAGTAACAGCTGCAACCTGTACTGCAATGGGATATACAACATATTCCTGCTGTGATTGCGATGATGAATATGTAAGCGACTATACCGATAAACTTGCTCATGATTATGTGGAAACTGTAACTCCGGCAACTTGTACGGAATTCGGGTTCAGCGCATTTGATTGTGCAAACTGTGAAGACTCTTATGTAGGAAATTACACAGATAAGCTTCCGCATAAATACAGCGAATCAGTTACACCTCCATCATGTACCGAAGACGGTTTTACAGTATATACCTGTGAAGATTGCGGTAACGAATATATCGGTGATTACACAGACGAGGTTGAACATGCTTACGAAGTAACAGTAACAGAGGCAGCATGCACAACTATGGGATTCAGTACTTATGTATGTAAAGCTTGCGGCGACACATACAAAGCAGATTATATTGATCCTAAAGGCCACACACCGAGCGATTGGATTGTAGATGAGCCTGCAACCATCGAACATGGCGGAAACAAGCACATTGAATGTACAGTTTGCGAAGAAACTCTTCAGACTTCGGAACTTGCACAGCTCGTGGATAAAGATAACACAGATGAAGACGGTAAAGCACAGGTTGGCGATTATATCTTGATTTTGCTTGATGAAAATGATCAGCCTATCTTCAATAGTGAAATTATAATTGATGTATACGACAATGTATCAATCCTTCTCACAAATGGCAGACTTCTTGACTTTGAGAAGCCGACCAAATTGATTGCATACTTCGCAGAAACTCAGCAGCCAAAAGCTGATTTGGCAGCTAGCTTCACAGATGCAAACGGCAACAAGGTAACAGGTTTAACCGATGAAAACGGTGTACTTGTAGTACCTAACAGTAAATCCAACACCGGAGATGACAATGGTACAATCGGCAGCGGTGATGAAGAAAAAGAAACCTATGTTGTAACCATAACCGATAAATTCAATGTTGTTATTTCGAATTGTGATGTATATATCGGTGAAAGCAACAACATCGTTGTTGACCTTCCCGAAGGTACAAAGCCTACCAGAGAAAACCCTGTTATTATTACAGTAGAGGACCAGAACGGTAATGCACAGGATGGTGTAGCAATCATCGCTCTCGGTGACTCTGACTTTATAGAAAAAGGCAAAACAGACGTTTACGGCAAGATTACACTTCCGACTGCAAATGATGGTTATACAAACGAAGAAGGCCGTGTGAATGTAAACGAAAGAAATGTAGTTGTAAGCGATGAAAATGGTGTGATTCCGGATGCTTATGTAGTTTACAATGAAGATGGCTCAATAAATGTTGATCTTCCTGAAGGTAAGGAATTTAGCTATCACAACCGTGTAACTGTAACTGTTCTTGACTCTGTAGCAAATCCGATTGAGGGTGTAGCAGTAACAGTAAAGGACATCACAGAAAGAACAGAAACAAAGCTCACAAATGAGGAAGGTATTGCAATTGTACCTCCGACAAGCATCGATGAAACCGATGTGAACGGATATGGTGAACTTAACGGATACAGCGTAATTGTTAAGAATGAAACAGCACCTATCGAAAAGGCATACATTGAGATTAATGAAAACAATGAAATCTCCGTGAAATTGCCTGAAGGCATCCTGTTTGCATACGATAACAGAATCACTGTTACAGTGGCAAATAAAGATGATCAGACTCCTGTAAAGGACATTAAGGTAACAGTAACCGAAACTATTGCTGAACCTGAAGAAGATGTTGAAGGTGAAGAAGCAGGTAATGAAAATGCAGAAGACGAAACTGATGCGACAGAACCTACAACCGAACCCACAACCGAACCTACAACCGAACCTACAACAGAACCTGAAACCACACCTGAAACCACACCTGAAACCGAGGTTGTCGTAGCAGAACCTAAGACATTAAGCGGTGTAACTGACAGAAACGGTATTGTAGTATTCCCGGCACTTTCAGAAGACATCACTGACAATGAAGGTGGCTCTTCTGTAACAGATAAGACAGAAGAAGATGGTAAGGATACTGATGGTGACGGTCAGATTGATAAGCCCGGCGAAGTTACAGAAACAAAATACATTGTAACTGTAAATGATACCAAGGGTATTATTGAAAATGCACTCGTTAAGGTTGAAGATGGCAAAATCTCCGTGACATTGCCTGATACTCATACTTTAACAACTGAAAATCAGATATCCGTAACTGTTAAGGATGCAGACGGTAATCCAAAAGCAAATGTATCCGTAACTATCAATGATAAGACTACTTCAAAAACAGGAACAACCAATTCAAACGGTCAGGTAACACTTCCTGTTAAACAGACAAGCACACCTTCATCAAGACCTTCATACAGCAGTGGTGGCGGAGGCGGTTCATATTCATCAACATCTGTCAAAATTACAGATAAAGACGGAAAGAATGTAACCGTAACACGTACTAACGGTACAAATATATCAACTTTAACTCTTCCTGCAGGTAAAAATCTTACAAAAGATGATAATTATTACAATATAATAGTTACATCATCCTCAAAGCCTAAAAATGGTTATGTAATTGTACTCAAGGACCGCAATGGAAACGAAGTGAGAGGTGCTACCGATGAAGACGGAAAGCTTACACTTCCAAGCGTAGAGCATACAGCTTATATAAAAGGATATGGTGATGGAACTTTCAAACCCGAAGGTGATATGACCAGATCAGAAGCTGCTGCTATCTTTGCAAGACTTATAGCTGATAAGAAGGGCGAAACCATTTCAGGTAAGGCATCATTTAAGGATGTACCTTCAAATGATTGGTATGCAGCCTATGTAGGCTATCTTGAAAACTACGATGTAATCAACGGTTACACAGACGGTACATTCAAACCTGAAGCCCCTGTAACAAGAGCAGAATTTACTGCAATGACTGTAAGATACTATGACATTTTTGAAGATGTTAAGTATGAAGAAATCACTTCAAAATATGCAGACGTTGACGGTAAGTATTGGGCAATTAAGGATATCAGCTTTGCATCTAATACAAAATGGCTCAACGGATATGTAGACGGTACCTTCAAGCCTGACATCAACATCACAAGAGCAGAGGTTGTAACTGTAGTAAACCGTGTGATTGGATGTAATGCGGATAAGGAATATATCAATGAAAACCTTGAAGTGCTCGACAGATTTACAGATGTTAAGAGTGACACTCATTGGGCATTTTACGATATATTATCTGCAGCGAATGACCATATGGCAACAAACCTGTCCAATTCAGAAAATTGGATAGACTAATTTAGTTGAGTTTGAACAAAATTCGATAAATTGCAATTCCTTCGTAGACTTTCGGTGAGTTTGGTGATATGTTGTGTTTGCCAAGAGGCAGAAATACTTATATCAGGAGGTAACGAAAGATGAAAAAGAAAGTATTACTAATAGCCATTACCTTGATGCTTATGATACAATCGGGTGTCATGGCAGAAGCAACTCACAAGCACACTTGGGCAGATGACATCAAAAACTCAAATGATATCATCAACAAATATATCTGCGAATGCGGTGCAACAAAAGACGAAATAATTGCAGACATCAGAGATTATGTCATAACATTCGATGCGAACGGCGGATATGTAGAGGAGCCTGAGAAAGAAACCTACAAAGGCAGAATTAAAAGGCTCCCAATCCCCGAACATACATCAGACTATCAGTGGGAAGGTTGGTTCACAAAAGCTGAAGGCGGTGAGCTTGTCGATGAAACATGGACATACGAGGAAGATACAACCTTGTATGCACAGTGGACACTCACAGGAACCCGAACACTTACATTCGCCTGTGACGGTGGCTCATACATAAGACCGATAACAAGGAAGCTTGGTGAAACGGTCGACCTTGCAGGATATGTGCCTGAAAAACAAGGATATATATTCAAGGGATGGTACACCGATCCCCGAACAAAAGAGAATGAGGTAACAGAGTACACCTTTAATGGCAACGGAGTCCTGTATGCGAAGTGGGAAGCGGATCCCACCAAAGAGCAGCCGGACACCTTAATGTCGACAGACACCATATACCTCACTGACGAACAATACTATGAGCGAATCTCAAGAATACAAGCCATCATAGATAGACTTATAGAGAGATACTTAAACACAAAGGGTGCATCGAAAGGTGCGCCCTTTAGTAAGTCCTGGAGGTCCGCATATGGCAAGTAAAGCACCATCATATCTACAAAATGGCAGAGAGATTGTAAACGGTATTCAAAAGCTTGCATACAGACATCCTGCATATCAAATCTTTCAGGATTGGTTAGAGATAAGTGCCATAGCAATAAGCAATTCAGTAGATTTGGCAAACTTTGATGACAGGGAAAAACGATACATTGAAATTATAAACCAATACAACAAAGAGGAGCAACAATCACTTGTTGAATTATTCTCAACACTAATAATGAACTTAACAAAAGAAGTTGAAACAGTAGGTTCACCTCGTGATGTACTTGGGGAAGTCTTTCACGGATTGGAGCTTCACAACAAGTACAAAGGACAATTCTTCACTCCCAATCATATCTGCGAGTTCATGGGACATGCGGTGATTGCAGGAGATACAGAAAAGGTCATAAATGAAAAGGGATATGTGTCAGTATGCGAACCGTGTGTGGGTTCGGGAGGTCTTGTAATAGGCTTGGCAGCCGCAATGGCAGATCATAAGTATAATTACCAGACAGAGATGTGTGTAACCGCATGCGATATAGATATCAAATGTGTGCATATGGCATACCTCCAACTGAGCCTGTATGGAATACCTGCAAAAATCATACACGGAAACTCGCTCACAGGAGAGCAGTGGTCAGTATGGTACACACCGACTTACATAGTCGGATTGTGGGCATTAAGAGAAAGTATGACAATCAAGGATGTAGCAAGAGCAGTTGAAAGTAAGGAAGAAGAGATAAAATTGAAATCGTCAGAAATACCGCAAGAATTAACAGAACTGAAAGTCAGTAAGAATGGTCAGGTAAGACTGTTCTGAAATAGAATGGAGGTAATGAAATAATGATGTTTCCAAGCGAAGCAACAGTAAAGAGTTTAAGGGAACAATATCCGGAGGGAACAAGGGTTGCCCTTGTTAATATGGATGATCCCTATTCAAAACTAAGTCCCGGCGACAGGGGAACAGTTCGCCATGTAGATGATGCAGGTACTATCCATGTGAGATGGGACTCAGGAAGCGGTCTCGGAATTGCATACGGAGAAGATTCATGCAGAAAGCTTACAGAAGCAGAACTTGCTGAAGAACAGAAAATGGCAGAAAAACCAGAACTCGAAGAGTCTGGTCCCGAAATGTTTATGTAGGGGGTGAGGAAAATGGCTTTAAAGGATAAAGTAGTAATTGAACTTTGTACTGAAGATCTACGTGGTACGGGTTATCACTATACTAATTTAACCCTGCCTGCAACAGAAGGACAAATAGAAGATGCCATGCAAATGGCCAGAGCAATAGGCAGAGAGGAATATATGGATATAAGCGTTATAAGCTCTCCAAGGTTACCAGAACTTACGGATACAAGGCTTGATGCTCCTACAATCAAGGAACTGAATTTCTTTGCACAAAGGCTTGAAAAGTTGCCGGAGAATCAGGTCATAGCATTAAATGCCTTATTCGAAACACAAAAGGAAGCAGGGGAGTTTGAATTCGGACTTCCGCTGAAAGACTTAATCAATATGACATATGACCTTGATGGGATGATAGTAGTTCCCGGCTTATCCAATGACGAAAAACTTGGCGAATTTGTCAGGGACAATGAGATGGAACCGTATATGCATAAAATGACCAACGAAACTTTAAAGCTACTTGATTTAGAAAAAGTAGGAAAGAAGTTCCGTGAGAGTGAATGTGGTGTGTTTACAAACGGACACTATGTTGCAAGACTCGGATATTGTTGGCCTGAAGTATATGACGGTGAAAATTTGCCTGAACCTGAAAGAAAAGCAGTAGGCGGATGGGTTATCCAAATGATTGTTGCAAAATCCGGCATGGAGGATCCCGAAGAAGCAGAAAAGAATGGAATCTTAATTGGTCTGCCGATACATATAGAAAAGGCAAATAAAATAGCACAGAAACTTGGCGAAGAAAGAATCGAGGATTGTGTATACTTCGATTTTCAATCACCATTCTCATGGCTTGATGAAGAGCTGTATGGCAACACCAAGTTATTCGGTGAATTAAATACATTTGCACTTATGTATCAGAATCTGAATCCGGAAAACAGACTAAAGTTCAAAGCTGTATCAGAAGGTATTCAGTGTAAAGATTTGGATACGGCAATGGATATAATGAATAACTTGGATAGATATCAGTTATCACATTATACTGCCGATTATGAAAGCTATGCCAAGGAATATATGCAACTTAAGCTACCAACCGAATTTGATACAAGTGTTCTTGAAAGATGCAATTTAGCAAATCTCGGAAGAACACTTTGTGACAGGCTTAAATGTAAGATGACCGTTTACGGAATAGTATCAAGAGAAGATGGTCAGATATTTGCAACAGTAACAACAGAAGAAGAGGAGCAACAGGAAGAAAGTCAGGAAGAAGAACAAGAAATTGGAGGAATGCAGATGTGAAAGAAGAGTATATAAACCAAGATGCTCTGATGGCATTCAAGAGCAATGTTCACGATCCTATGATGCAAAGGATCTTTGCTGAAACAGAAATAAAAGAAGGCTACACTGTCATAGATAGTATGCATATATCATATCTTGACGGAAGAAATTCAGGTCATGATCAAAGAATATGTGTAAGCGGATTTAAATTTGAAGATGGATTCTCAGTTAAGTATCAGCGAGAAGAGTATGATATTTCCGTTAAAGATTTTATGAAAGGGATAAAAGGAATCCCTTTTATTTTTGACGGAAAACTTACAATTACGGATGAGAACCTTACAATAAAACTCGAAACACAGTTCTGTTCATCAGATAATGTTGCTCCACTATTTCCGGAGGTTATGGATATTCAGCCGGAATACAGACTAATTGAGACAATGGATTATGAAAAGCTAAAATATTTATATTCAAAAGCCGGAGAACATAAACAGGAAGAAAACGAAGAAATGGATATGGGAGGAATGCAGATGTGATTAGCAGAGAAGAAATAAGCGAAAATGTAAAAAGACTGCTGCAGGGATATGCAGATTCAAGTAATGAAATCAGAATTACAAGAAGAATTCCTAATGAGGCCGATGTATATATAGATGGAAAACTATTTAATACATATCTGATTGAAGAAAAGAAGTTTAAAAACAATATTATAAAAAATCAGGAAGATAATAAATATAAAATTACGATTATTATTTCAAGGGATGATCTTGCAGAACAAAAAGCACAGTATGCAGGTGCTCAGCTGCAACTTCCTGCAACAGAAAATGAAATTAAAGATGCTTTAGAAAGAGCAAGAATCTATAATAACCAAAAGTATACCATAAAAGATTGCAAACTTTACGAATTTGACCGTGCCGTAGACATAAGTGCGGAATGTATGGAACTTTCAAAGCTGAATTATCTCGTTAAGGTAATGAGGAGATTTTCCATTTATGAACATAAACAATTCAGAGGATATATGAAAAAGAAAGACATTTCTGTTTTGGATATAAAAGCTCTTATTAACATTGCATATAATCTGGATAAATGTGAAATCATTGATGGAATAATTGATGCTGAAGCACTTGGTAAAATGTATGTAGACAACGGTATGCTTGAATGGATTACCAAAATGCCGAGGGAAGCCTGTGCTTTCTTGGACTATAAAGCAATAGGAGAAAAAATAAAAAGTTCCCAAGACGGAATATTTACAGAAGATGGATATTTTACATGTAATGATCAAGAGTTTACGGAGATTTATGACGGGGAACATTTTCCTGAAACTTTTGAAGATGATGAATATATCTTTAAACTGCATATAACACCGAAGCATTATGAGGCAGAAAATGATAAAAAATGGCTTATACTTCCTGTATCAAAAGAAGATAAGATAAGTTTTTTAAAAGAAATCGGAGCTGAAAGTTATGACGATTGTGTCTTGCATGCAGTTCAGAGCATGGAGTCAAATATTCTTATGTGCATTAAAAGTTTAAATCAGTTAGGTCCGCTTAATTCACTTGCACATAGAATGCGTGATATGGCAAAAACAGGTGAGCTGTCAAAGTTCAAAGCTGCAATTGAGGGTTTTGGATGTGAAACACTTGAAAAAGCTATAGAACATGCAAATAAAATACATGATTACATTTTGTATGCCGAATCATCATCTCTTATAGAGTATGCAAAAGAGGTTTATAAAGAAGTATTTGGAGATATTGTTCCTGAAACTTTTGAAAAACATTTTAATTTTGCATCGTATTCTGTTGATTTGGCAAAGAATGAAAAAATTGCAGTAACCGAATATGGGGTTATTAAAGATAGATCAGTAAAAACAGAAATAACCACATAAGGCTATAAGCAATAAACAACATAGGAGGTGCGGACATGAAATCAATCAATATAACAAGGGAGGGTATAGTACAGTATTACGGAAACAGAGCAGGTTATGTGAGAAACAACACTGCCTTTGTGGATGAGATGTTTAAAAAGGCAGATATTGAAGAGTTTCTCACAAAAGAAAACGGTTTTGAGATAGAGTGGGAGAAGGACTTATATGACAGACTTATAAAGGGTGAGATTGATAATTCAAATCAACTCACCCTTAAAAATTGCCGCATATATCAGCTTAAGGCTTCAACTAATATTGAAACCAGATACATAGGGTACAAGGAACTAAAAGATAAAGGGTTCAAAGAGCCAAATGCAGACGATTATAAAATTGTTTATGATGGAAATATCGGTACAAATAACCTTGAAGGAATCTATGCAAAATTTGATGCGTTTGACAAGCCTGAAGGTTTTTCGGGAACCGGTATTTTTATATCTGATGTTATTGAACTCTATGACGAAAATTCAAGTGAGTTCTACTATGTAAATCCAAAAGGATTTGAAAAACTTGAACACTTTACAGAGCCAAAAATTGAGGTTGAGAGAATGTTTGATAAACAGGAAGTGAAAGTACCTGTAAGAAGACATAATCAGGTTTTTGAGGCAGTTAAAGCCCCGAAAACAGCGATTGAAACCACAACAGAAAAAATATTCGAACCAATACCTGCCGAAGTAAGCTCAAATACCGATTTGCCTTCCGAAATGGAAGAAAGCTTTCAAGTCGAAACCTTCAAGATTACCATGTGACAAGCTAACATGGGAAGGAGGTGAGACTATTGAAATTTGAAGCAAGAATTTCTGCAATTATTGCAGATGAAAAACTTAAAGCATATGCAAGCGTATGCGTTGATGATGCTATTTTAATTAAAGGCATCAAAGTTGTAGATGGTATTCATGGCAGATTTGTCGCAATGCCGAGCAGAAAGACTCGCACAGGAGAGTTTAAGGATGTATGCTTCCCCGTGAAGAAAGAAGTACGTGATGAACTCGAAAAAGCGGTCTTGGATGCATATTCTAAGAAATTGGAGGAAATGTGATATGATGAAGTTAAAAAACAAAATTATACTCGCAAAAGAGAACCTCAAAAAGAGGTTTCGTGCTAAAGAAGGTCAGGGTGCAGTTGATACAGCTATCATTGTGCTTCTTTCCGTGGTTCTTGGTGCTTTACTCCTTGCAGGACTTTATGCACTTATGGATGACACGGTATTGCCAACTTTAACCCAGAAGATTCAGGAAATGTTCAATTACTCGAACTGATGAAATACTTCGCCGTACTATGCATCCTGTTATTTGCAACGGTAACAGATTATAAGAAAAGGGAGGTCCCGTACATATACATCATACTGCTGATATTAACGGCACTGATAGACTTTAGAGCATCAAATATGCTCGGTTGTCTTTTATCGGTGCCGTTTTATTTTGCCCAAAAAGAGGGCAGATGTATGGGCGGCGGTGATGTTTTAATAGTCGCTGCTCTTGGCTTTTCTTTGGGTTTAGCGCCAAGCACCGTTATCGTGATAATAGGATGCATTGTTTTTATAATAGCAGGTCTCATTACAGAGATTAAGAAGGGAAAGGGGAAACAACTCTTTCCCTTCGTTCCTGCACTGACAGTCTTGTCTATAGTCTCAACAGTTTTGGAGGTGTTAATTTGAAATTTCTTGAAGTGTTTAAAAACAGAACCGTACTCGGAATAACCTGCATTGTCCTGGCCCTTATAATCTGCTTTGGTGTTTCTCCGCTTATAAGCAGAACAGGCAATAAAACAATTGATGTGGTAAGAGTTACGGCAGATATAAAAAGCGGAGATGAAATTACAAAGGACATGGTAACTGAGGTTAAGATGACAAGCTCAAATCAACCTGAAAACATTATCGAAGATGCAAAATCCGTAATCGGAAAATATGCAACTATGGATATGACGAAAGGCGATTATGTTCTTGAAAATAAGATTGCAGATACTCCCTATGTGGAGAACACATATCTTGCAGGACTTGACGGAACAAACAGAGCAATGCCTGTTACCATTAAATCCTTTGCAAACGGTCTTTCGGGAAAACTGAAATCAGGAGATATTGTATCGGTAATAGCACCTGACTATAAAAAGACAGGTATAACCGAAATTCCTCTTGAATTGCAGTTCGTTGAGGTAATTGCCGCAACAACAAAAACCGGAAGCGATGTTGATGAGGAGTTTAATGAAGAATCAGAACTTCCAAGTACAGTAACACTTTTAGTGTCTGAGGATCAGTCAAAAATGCTTGCTGACCTTGAAAAGACAGGCACTATTCACA
>JAZSHP010000078.1:0-29727 GCA_045533355.1 Candidatus Fimenecus sp. | reverse complement strand
TTTGTTGTTCTTGCAATAGACGTTATCGACGGCAACATCGGTTGGATTCGTCATTGATTTATTGGAATGTCGCTTAACTGCGACATTCTGTGCTAAAGAACATTTGTTCTGTCTGTATGGTAACACATCTTGTGTTGCTTTGCAATATAAAAAAATCTGTCAAGTGCAAAACCGCACCAACAGAAAAAAGGAGAGATTTTTTATGATCGATTTTTCCAAAAATCCGCTTTTTAAACTTTCGCCTGTAGGAGAAGACAGTTCTGTAGCAAAAGATATAATGCCAATTGTCAACAACAACGAAAAAGTACATTGTGTTTTTGCCGGAGGTCGAGATGGAGTTCTTTTTACCGACAAAAGAATTATCGTCCTCAATGTTCAAGGTCTTACCGGAGCAAAAAAAGACTTTACTTCCCTTCCGTATTCCAAAATTCAAGTTTTTTCTATTGAAACTGCCGGAACTTTTGACCGCGATGCAGAAATCGAACTTTGGTTTTCCGGGGTTGGAAAAGTAAAATTTGAATTTAGCCGTGGAACTGATATGGGAGAACTTTCCCGTGTAATTTCTTACTACGTTATGAAATAAAAAATGCCCCTGCGTTCTGGAGAGAGAACACAAGGGCGGGCAGACAAGTTGGCACTCGAATCTGCCCTTTTATTATATAAAATAATAGGAGGTTTGTCAACAATGGCAAGAGAAAAAGGTTCCGGAAGTTTTAGAGAAATAGAACGTTCCGGAAAGAAAATGTATGAATTTCGCATTGAAGGAAAATCTTTTTACGCAAAAACAAAACGTGAGTGTCGTGATAAATACCAGGAATGGAAAGAAAATTCCCATGAAACTCGCATAGAACGGATTGTTTATTTTAGTAATTGGGCGGCCGAATGGCTTGAAAGTTATAAACATCACAAAGTTGCAGATGGCACATATAACAATTATAAACTTTATGTTGAAAAGCACATTGTTCCTTTTTTTGACGGACAAAAAATAAAAGATATCCGCCCTGCTCAAATCGAAAAATTTATGGCCACAAAAAACGAGCTTTCGGAATCTGCCAGACACCACATTTGGATTGCGTTAAACGCCATTTTTGAAACCGCAAGAAAAAACCGTCTTGTGGAAGAAAATCCCTGCGGCGAATATGTTAAACCCAGGGAAGAAAAAGATAAAGCGGCAAAAATTCATTTTTTTGAGCATAGCCAACTGGAGCGTCTTATTGACGCTGCGCACCACATTGAAGATGGGTACTATATTCTTATTCCTCTTTATACCGGTTTGCGTCTGGGCGAACTTTGCGGCTTGCGCTGGGAAGATATCGGTGAAGACGTTATTTGCATTTCCCGAAGCGTTGGCGAAGATGAACATTCAAAGCCCATTTTAAAATCAACCAAAGGCGGCAAACGCCGTTTTATCGGTTTAACTGATAAACTTGCCGAAGTTCTCGAAAAAACGCCGCACGGCGGCTCTTATGTCCTCTCAAACAGCGATAACTATTTTACAATTAACCAACTGCCGGACAGATATAAAAGAGCTTTTAAGCACGCAAACAAATATCTTGTTTCAACCGGTCAAGAACCGGTGGAATATCTTTCAATGCACAAATGCCGCCACACATACGCGACTTACCTTGCAAACGGCGGTGCGGCTGCAAAAGATATTCAAGAACTTTTGGGCCATGCGGACATATCAACAACGCAAATTTATTTTCATGTTGATACCGAATCCATTAAAAAAGCTTCAAACAAACTTGCATATTAAAGAAAAAAGCGCCGTTTTTTGGCGCTTTTTTTATAGCAAAGTGGGTACTAAATGGGTACTGGTAAAAATAAAGAAAAACCGCATCATTAAGTTTTTGGCTTAACAATGCGGTTTTTTATGGTTGCCCCACGAGGATTCGAACCCCGACAAACAGAGTCAGAGTCTGCAATACTAAAACGCAACAAACCGCATAAATAAGCCATTTTTTGCATTTTTTATATCCGTGTAAACCCCCTCAAAACACCCTAAAACCCCCACCAAAATGGGTACTAAAATGGGTACTAAATATTGCGTATTTTTGCTATCACGCTTTGATAAACTTTGTTGTTTACGATTTCAAGCGTCTGCATCAGTTCGTCGATTATATCAAGCACTTTGTCAATGTCTTTTTTCTTCGCAGTACGCAAAAACTCGCTGTCTGTTATTGTATCAATATTGTTGGGAACAGGTTTTGTGCTGAAAAGATGGTCATAGACAATGTAAAGATTTGCAAGTTTTTTAATGCTTGCATAGGACGGTGGTTCGTCCTCGGTTTCCATAATCGCTTCCAATAAATCACGCTCGGAAATCATAAGCTACACCTCGTTATGCGTTTTCAAGTTCTTTCATCGCTCTGCGGTATGCTTCGCGTTCCTTTTCGTTTTTAGCCTCGTCCATCATTTCCCGAATGTTACGCATAAGGTGTTCCTTACCGTCCCCGCGGCTGTACATCATGCCGTCATCTCGACCGTAACCGCCACCTCTCGCATAACTGCTTTCTCTGGAATAACCGTCGCGGCTATAACCGTCTCTGCTGTAACCTCCGTCACGGCTGTATCTTCCCATTCTGTCACGCTTTGCATTTCTTCCGCGTCCGCGAGCATAAGAACCGCCTTCGTCGTAACTTTCGTCGTCATCTTCGTATTCTTCAAGCATTTCGATCTTGTCGATATTTTTGATAGTGTCGGTAAGTTTATGGACGGTTTCAAGAGAACCTGCGGTCAGCTCGCCTTTTTCGGCGATTTCGTCAAGTTCATAGCAAAGCATTTTTTTAAGCTCGTAAAGTGATTTCATATAACCGCCTCCTTCCTTAAGCTACCCTGTCAAAAATAATGTTAGCGTTTGCCACATCAATGTCAGTGGTTTCGCTTACGTTTTCAACAGAAACGGTCACGCAACAACTGCAAGGAATTTCCACAAAGGTTGTTACACTTACATGGAATAAATCGCCGATAGCTGCCGGAGTAACCGTTGCCAGAGCGTTCTGGAGTTCTTCGCCGTTAATGGTAAGAGCAACGGAAATGGGTTCAACAGTTCCGCCTTCCGCAATTGCAATGTTTGCGTCAAAAGTTACGCGATAAACTGCTTTATAGCCGTTGTTTGCACCTTTAAGGAAAAAGATACCGGAGTTGTCTCTGTGAGAGATAAAGCCTTTATGACAGGCTCTTGCGCCTTCCATAAAAGTAACGTTTCCGTCAACCGCAACGGTCTGAACGGGAACAAAGCTGTATTCAGCTGCCAAAAAATCATATCCTTTCTAAAATAAAATTAAGCGGTGAGGAATTTGCAACCCCACCGCTTTTCACAACATCAGCTATTCGCTGAACATTTTCGTGAGGTCACGAAAAAGATGTATTTCTATTGAATTTAGAAAGCGTTGCCGCAGCCGCAGCCGTTTACAGGCTGTGCGTACTGATAGCAACAGTTGGGATTAGGCACAACGTATGCAGGAACCGGAATATCGCGGCCAAGTCTGCGAATAAGTTCTGCGGTCTGTGCTTCCTGGTTTGCGGTAATAAAAGCATTCTGTGCGGTCTGGGAAGCCTGGAATTTAAGGCTCTGATTTTCCGCAGTAAGAGTGTCGATTTTGTCTTTTACAAGGAAATCAAGAATTGCTCTGCCGGTTGCGTTCTGGTTTTCAATAATGTCGCGTGCGGCATTATTGATAGAGTTATTGGTAGTGCAAAATCCGTTCTGAATTGCCGCCTGAATTTCGCAGCAACATTTTGCGTTATCCATTGCCGCCGCCGCAAAACCTGCGCTGATGCTGTTGGTTATGCCGTCGAGTTTTCCAATGAAAGTCTGGCGATCAACTGCGGTGGTAACGTCTGCGGGTGTTGCATATACTGCGTTTGCGCCACCTCCGCCGTTGCTGCCGCCATAGCCAAAGCCGCGTCCGCCGAAGATAAGGAAGAGAAGTATAAGCCACCATCCGCCGTTGTTGCCATCAAACATCCCGCCGTTGTTATTGCCGGTTGCTGCGGCGATATCGGAGAGAGAATAACCGTTTTCCATCATTTTAAAAAAAGTCCCCTTTCGGTAAATAAATTTTGTATATGCCAAATCACGCGCGCTGTGATAAAAGCCTTATTTGAACATTCCGGCGATCTGATTCGCCATCTGTGCGTATCTGTTAAATTCTTCTTGCGAAAGCTGACCGTTTTTCATCATCTTTTCAACTTCCGCTTTTGGGTCGCCTTTAAAGCTGTTTTTAAACTGGTTGAATTCGTTTATAAACTCCGCCATAGGGTTTTGCGGTGCTCCGAACATCTGAAACAAAGAATTATTCATCGTCTTCTTCCTCCGCTCGTTTCATTATTCTTGATTTTGGTTTTGAAAGTGTTTCAATTCTTTTTGTTAAACGCTCGACCTCGCTCTGCAAGGCGGCAAAGTCCTCTTTTGCAACAAACTTGTCGCCGCAGGAACAAACGTGTTCTGTGGGCTTTGTGGGCGTTTCTGCCTGGTCTTTGTATTCGATAACTCGGATATTTGGCATACCCGAAGCGTCTGCGGATTTTACATAAATCAAAGGCTTTTCGCTGTCCCAGAGAATAACCGTATTCCCCGGTGCGACAAGGTAAGCCTTCGCCGCTTCTTCGCCCTGTACCCAAATAAACGGGTTCTGCTGTGTCTGCTGAACCTGGGGAACTTGCGGGGTCTGATACGGTGCTTTATAGCTGTTGAGCATATCCGGAACTGCATTGTTTGCCGGTGCGTAATAACTCTGTGTCGGATAATATCCGCCCATATAATTTCCAAATGCCATTTTTAACCTTCTTCCTTAAACCAGTAATAAATGGGAACTTCGTCGCCCGAATCCCATGTGTCGTAAAAATCTCCGTCAACAACTGCAACAACGTGACCGGAAAGAGCAAGAATAAAAATCCCTCTTGGGTGTTCGGCGCAAAAATCCCGAACCGTATAACATTCCGGACATTCGTTTGAAATAATGTTCCGGCGGAAACCCTTACTTTTGAGATATGCTCCCCAAACGTGATTCGAAGAAAAAACGTCACAGCGGATAAATCCCTCAATGCAAAGTCCGATATATGTTTTTTCCCAAGATTGATTTAATGCTTTTGAAATAGCTCTGACCGTGCAATCGCCGACCCTTTTGTTAAGCGGATTTGCGTTGTATTCAACCGTTTTATCACCCCCTGTTTACAAGAAAATTGTATAAAAAAATAGAGCCGCTCACGAGCAAGTGAACGGCTGTCTTTGGGCTATATTCCGGCTGATTTTTGGTTGACTTTGCCGAAATACGCTATATAATAATTTTGGAGATGATATTATGTTCAAAGTAACTTTGGAAAGATTTGAAACGAAAGTTAATTTAAATATATTGTGGGATACGGAAGATATTATTGAACAATATTTTTCCGAAAACCCCTGTTGCGAAGAATTTATTTTTGAATCTGATTCATATAAAAAAGCAAAAAACTTTTTTGAATGTGAAAAAACCGATTGCAAAACTTTTTCCGACGGAATTTATATAAAAGCCGACGTAATCTGTTTATACCAAAATGAGGAGCTTATAGAGATTTATTCCGCTCCTCTTGAAAAATAAGCATAAAAAAAGAGCCGAGAGCAAAACTGCCCTCGGCTTTCTTTATATGTGTTTTATTAAAATTTTAATAGAACGCTGTAAAATGGTTTTTGTCTGCTGGACGGAAAGCTCAAACTCTTCCGAAAGCGGTTCAAGGTGTATATCATCAAGAAACCGCCTTTTTGTAATCTTTCTGTCCCGCTCGTTAAAAATCCATTCGTCAATAATATGTTCCCATTCGGAATATGAATAATTATAATCGTAAGGATTGAATTTCAAAAAAGGTCACCCGATAAGAAATAAAATTATCCAGAAAAGGTTTGTTCCCGCGAGTGCCCAAAGAAGCTGTTTTATTCGCTTTTGGTATTTTGCTTCAGACACCGCAAAAACTATATAAGGAACGGTTGCAAACTCTTTTTCTTCATTCATTATTTCCCTCCGACAACAAATCCGTCAAATCCCGCCGCTTTAAGGCCGTCGAGCATAGCTTCCGCGTTTTCTTTTACGGAAAATGCTCCGACTTGAACTCTGTAAAGCGTTTTTTCCTCCGGAATTTCTTCCGGTTTCTCAATGCCGTTATAAACCTCGCCGTAACCTTCGACAATGCTTCTCGCAATAGCGTCCGCAATTTCATCGGTCTTTTCGGTATAAGTTTTAAAGTCCTGCGGATTGGTAAGAAGACAAACTTCCAGAAGGTCTGCGGAAAGTCCTTTTTCCCAGGCTGTACGGACAAAACCGAAATAATCCTTCTGATCATCGTAAGCGTCGAACTTTCTTGTGGAAACGTTCAGCTTTTTGTCAAAAGTATCGTTTCGGTTGTAATAGCTGTTGCTTCTTGCGAAAGGTGCTCTGCGGTTAAAGAATTCGCCGAGATATTTATAATATCCCGCTTCAATGCCTGCCGCTCTTTCTTCATAAGGAACAAAAACTTCGCAGCCGTTTGCGCTCTGGTTATCAAAGCCGTTGAAATGGACGGAAACGGCATATTTGCAGCCCGCCTTTACGCAGGCGTTCGCCCTTTCGGAAACGTTGCCGGGGTTTGTGTCGGTTGTCCTTGTAAGGAATGTTTTAAATCCGTTTGCAAGAAGCCTTTCGTTTATCCTTTTAACAAGGTCAAGGGCATAGTGTTCTTCAAAAAGCCCGTCTTTTGCGCTGTTGACAGAGTATGTACCGGAAGAGCTTCCGCCGTGCCCTGCGTCAAGTCCGATAAGAACTTTTGCCATATTAAAGACCTTCTTCCTCGCCAAAATCGTCTTTTCTGGGTGCTTTGTAGGTCATCGCCAATCTGCTGTCACCGATTCCCGCTGTGGTCGGGTCAACGAGTACGCCGAGAGTGGTGAGCATGGAAATTACCATAAATACCATGTTGAGCACGGTATCTTCCGCAAGTGCGGGAACAATACCGAGAGCGCCGAGCACGGTATAAATCACTCCTGTAATTGCCGGAATAATGGTTGTCCAGAATACAGGGTTTTTCATTCTTGCTTTCCAGTTGATGTTCTTAAAAATATTCATGTGGTTTCCCCTCTCTTATAATTGTGTGCTTTTTCGTTGAGATGTTTTTCCATTTTATCTTTTGCGGTTGTAACGGAATGGTTGCAGCCGAGCTGTTGAAGTCCGTCAAGGCAGGCAACAAGCGCATAACAGATGAGCTGTCTTTCTTCGTTGCTTTCCGCCATATCCGAAGCGTGTTTTTCCCGAAGAGCTTCAATTTCTTTACTTTGGTTTTCCTGCTTTAAGTACCATTTATGCCATTTGAATATCACGGCAAAAATCGCCCCGACAGCAGCTAAAAAAGCTCCTGCGGTTATAACTGTCTGCGCGTCAAGATGAATGTCCATCGGAATTACCTCCATCATCGTTTTTTAAGTTTCTGTCCGGCGGATGCTCGGATTTTTCGGAAATATATTTTTCGCTGCGGTCTATCATTTCAACAATTGAAAAAGCTCCGATCATTCCGATTATTATTCCGAATATCCCAACAAGAAAAAGCCTTATTGAAATATCCATCAAACTTCCTCCCAACCCTGCGGATAAGTCGCAGGAGTGTAAACGTTTGCTTCAATAAGAGATTTATAGGTCTTTCCGTCAGTTTTGAAATAACCAAGTTCTCCGAGAGCAAAAGCCCCCGCCGCCGTGATAACTTCGGGAATAATTCTGATACCTTCGTGGTACTGAATTTCTTCCCAAAGTGTCGGTGCGTTTTCGGGGTTGTTTGCTTCGGTGTCCCAAAGGTCAACCGCCGCTTTGAAAAGTTCGCCGCCGAAGTTTATCCTTGTTCCTGCTTTGATAAGGGTATTGTCCGCTTTAAGGGTGGGATAAAGAGCAACTCCCCTCGAAGCGTTTTTGTCGTCCGTGTTTTCACGAACAGCCTTGACCGCTTCAATGAATTTCTCCGCTTCTTCTCTTGTCATTTAAAGCACCCCCTCGACCATTTCGGTAAATTCGCTGTCGGAAATTCGGGTATCTTTCCAAAGTCCCCACTTTGCGATTTTTGCTTCAACAACGCTCTGTATTTTTTCTCTGTATTCTTTGGGGATTTCATCAATGGTTTTTCTGCCCTTATAAACATCGGTTGCATATCCGCTCACGGGAGGTTCATTGATTATAGCGTCCCATTCTTCTTTTGTGATTTCTTCAAAGCCTTTTTCATTATCGGCTGAAATGTAATAGCGTGTAATATCCATAATGTACCTCTGTTAATTAAAACAATAAAATGTTAGCCCTCAATCGTTATTGTTCCGTCACCATTAATTGCATATGTTAAAGTTGTTATCTTTTCTATTTCTCCTGTAACAACAGCACCCGAACCACTAAACACAGTGTATAATAAAGTTCCTTTTGCTACTTCAAAAGTTCCGGTGTATTTCTTTGAACCTTTCGTTAATGTTCCCGTTGTTACAATCATATTTCCATTCGTGTACCGTAAACTGTTGGTTGACAACGCACCAGTAAAAGTTATAGCCACCGTGCAAGTTTCAATGCTTCCACCCCCGCCGCTTCCTGCTTCGGGTAAAGCATTAACGGAAGCGAGTATCTCTTCAAGTCCTGTTGTGTTTGAATTTAAAGACATTTAATCACCTCCGTTAATTAAACACCGCCGCCGCTGCTGCCGGCACTATTATTAATAGTTGCTGTTGTAGCGTTATCATCCAACTTAAAAACCGTAACAGGTGATTGATAGAATAACAAAGTTGCGTTTGTCTGAATACGGATAGCATAGTCGCCTTTAAATTTAACCGCAAGCGTTGAGCCTTTTACGCAAGTTATTGTTACGGAAGAAGTTGATACGCTTTGATTAACACCGATAACTTTTCCGCTTGAATCAACGGAAGTGTATGCAACATTTGTGGGATAATAATTTGAGCTGTAGCTACCCTCAATAGTAACCTCACAAGTTTCGTTTGTAACTCCTCCCCCACCGCCTGCCGCTTTTCCTTCAAGTGCGGTTTTGATTTGATTTATAAGGCTTTCCTGTTCGGAAACTTCCGAATTGATTCTTGTAATTTCGCTTTGAATACTCAAATAAAATCACTTCCTTTCAAGGACCACTCGCCGCTTAAATAGCGGCGAGTGCGTCTTCAATGTCGGAAGTAAGGGAAACAGTACCGCCGGAAGTATAACCCGCAGGAATGGTTGCGGAAGTAGAAGTAAGTCCGTCAATGGTTGCTGTTGCGCTTCCGTTGTTGGGCATAGAGCCTGTAAGAACAGTGCCCGAAGCGTCAACGATTTTCTTTCCGTCAAGAACATCTGCCGCAACTGCGGTTACTGCGGTAACATCCTGATATGCCGCAGGGATTGCATTGACGGTAACTTTGGAAAGCACCTTGCCGCTTGTCGGAGTAATGCTCTGCGCCGCTTTGGTGGGCGTTGCGGTCTTTTCTTCTGTGGTAATGGAAACTGTTCCTGTTCCGCTGTGATAACCTTTCGGAATGGTATAACTCTTTGTGGTGGTATTAAGGGTCTGCGATACTGCGCCTTTGTTCGGCATAGTACCCGTTACTTTAACGCCACCAACGTATGCGGTTTCATCTTCAAGAATTTGGTCTGCGGTTGCGGTTGCATCTTCGGTTGTAATGTATTCTTCGGGAATAGGATTTACAGTTACTTTGGAAAGTACCTTGCCCGAAGTCGGAGTTACAGTCTGTGCGGATTTGGTCGGGGTAATGCTCTTTTCCTCAAGAACGATTTTGACCGTGCCAGTGCCGCCGTGATAGCCTTTCGGGATAGTATAAGTAACGGTTGTTGCGTCAAGGGTCTTTGCAACGTTTCCGTTGTTCGGCATAGTACCTGTGGTAACAACGCCGTCTGCGGTTACGATGATTTTTCCTGTGAGAACATCAGCCACTCCTGCGGTAACGGAAGTAACATCTTGATAAGCGTCCGGAATTGCGTTGACGGTTACGGAAGAAAGACCGTAATAACCGCTGTCCGCAGTAATTGCCTGCTGTTTCTTGGTCGGAGTTGCGGTTTTTTCTTGAAGGTTATAGTTACCGCCGCCCGCAACGCCCGAAACAGTACCGGAACCGTTGTGATAGCCTGCGGGAATGGTATATGTATCACCTTCCTGTACCGTTACGGAAACCGCTCCCTGGTTGACTATTGCTTCAATAGCCGCCGCAAGTTTATCGAGGTTATCGGTGTTGGTTGCCATTCCGAGTTCAACGAGTTTTGCTCTGATTGTGTTTTTATTAGCCTGGATTCGGCTGATTTCAGTAGAAATGCTCATTTTTCAAATCCTTTCTTGTTCAGATTGTTTTTAAAAGAATTTCAATGTTTCCGACCGTTTCAAAAACCGCCGCCGAAGTAATCGGAAGGGTGTTGTCGCCTTCCACATCGGTTGCAGTATTTACTCCGAGCACACCGTTTTCAAAGGAAAGCGTTTCGTCGGTGGTAAAACTCTGTCCTGCGTTTTGAAGTGCTTCTTCAAGTCCGGTTATTGCCGAAATCGGATGCTGGTCCGGAAGTTCCCTTTCGGAAAGGCTGCTGTGCGTTGTTGTTCCGCTGCTTCCGCCGTTAACCGTAATGTTTCCAAAACTTGCATAAACCGCCGGAAACTCTTTAATAGTTGCATAAAGTTCTTTCATCAAAGCACCACCTTTGATGTGGATTTCAAAACGTCAACATATCCCGCAGAAATTCCGATAACCTCTCCGTCAAAAAACTTTGCTCGAATCTGGACTTCAACCGGGTTTTTCTGCCGGAATGTTTCTTCCTGCGAAAGATGAATTAAAAACATCTGCCTTTCTTCGTCATAAGTTATGTCGTTATCCGAAATGGTTTTGCGAACGTTTCCGAACATAACTTCAATGTCTTCAAAGGTTGAAAAATTTGCAATTCCGTCGTTTGTCGAAATTTGGATAGGAAGGTCAAAGGAATCTCCCGTCATAAATAAAGCTCTTGACATTTTTTCCCTCCTTTATCTTATGCCGTAAACGGCGCATATTTCAGAACCGTAAGACCCACCGTTTTTCCTGATAATTTCTCCGTCATAGTAAATTCCGCAAAAACCTGCGTTTGACGCAACCTGCCAATCTATATCGTTGTACTGTTCAGAAGGAATTACTATCGAAGTTATATAATCGCCAGAAACAGGCCTTGCAATAACAACAAACGCGGAATATTCATCCATTGGGGCACTAATGTTTCCAGAATATCCAAGATATTCAATTAAGCCTTGGCTTTTGCCCAAAAAATGGTGATGGTCTGCTTGCAAATTGGATTCTCCATCATTCCATGCCATTCTCCAACTACGATTACCACCGCCAAGCCTTAACTCTGCTCCGCTATCCGTTGCAACAAAAGCACCTTTAATAGAACCATCATTGCAAACTACAAACTGTCCTTTTCCGTTATAAACAGCCATTTCTGCGCATATTTGTCCGCCAGTCGAATCGTAAATATCAAAAATGCTTTGACCACTTTCATCAATATATGCTTGTAACCACGGATGTGCTTCATTTTGATTCAAAAACAAACATGCTGCATCGTTATGAAAACTAAAAACGCCATATTCGGTGTCCATATCGTATTGGTCACGAAGATAAACTCCGCCAACATCAAGCTGTGAACGTGTACCACCGTTGTTCCAGAGTCTTCCTATTACTTTGCCAGAAGCGTGGTTGTAAACATCATAAATGCTCATTTTTGAAGTTGGATAAAATCCGCTTCCAACATCGGCATTATGATATGCGCTTATTCCTCCAAGATGTTTTATAAGAGTTAAATCTCCTTCCGGAATTAATCCGTCAAAAGAAATTCCGTCAGCAGAAAGATTTATTTCAACCTCTTCGTTGTTCAGCTTGATTTTTAATTTTCCCGAATCCATATCAAAAGAAGACATTCCGTTTAAACTTTGAAGAAGTCCGCTCTTGATAAGGTTTGCGGAAATTGTTCCTGCGGTGATGAAATCTGCATTAAAAGCTCCGTCAATAGTCCATGCGGAAGTATAAGGGCCGGGATAACCGTTTTCGGAATAACCAAGACCGCTGTTGTTCCAACGCCAGACTTTTGTTGCTTCTTCAATGGTCGGTTTATCCATTATAAGGATTTCGTCGGGCTGGCTCGAACCGGTGGAAGAATGGATAACAACATATCCGCCCCTGTTGCCTGTAATAATCTGTGTTGCGTTTTCTGCCGCCTGTGCAGCAAGGCTGACGGCTTTTTTCGGTGCATCTTTGATTGCCTGGTCTTGTTTGATAAGAGTGTCTGCAATGTTGCTTCTTGCGTCGCCGAGTTCAACGCTTTTGTATCTGTCAAGAAGGACATCAAAAACTGTTTTAACAACTTTTGCCGTTGCGGAAACTCCGAGTTTTTCAAACTCAACGTTTACCGTATCGCAAAGGTTGACCCGCTCAAGAAGCGCAATGTTTTTATATTCTTCCGTCTGTTCAAGCGGAACAAAAGAAACCCGGAGCGAAACTTTCGGAACGCCGATGTTGTTATCATCAATATATTTTTGAGCACGGTCACGGAGTTCGTCCTGCGAAGGTTGAGCATCAAATTCGTTTGAAAGGTCAAGCGTGAGCACGCGCACAAAATCAAAGTTGCCCGGAACTTCAACTATCCTTTCTTGAAGAAGCACGTTGTTTCCTTCGTTGTCTGCCCAAAAAGGCATTACCGCCGTATAAACGTTGGCACAGTTTTCTTCCTGCTCAAGGTCGGTAAGGTTCTTTCCGTAACGAATGGAAACGCCTTTGTTTCGTCCTCTTTCGTTATAAAGTTTAACCGTGTAACCGTCCCACTCATATTCTCCGCCGTAGGTTTCGAGCACCGAGCCTTGAACGCCGCCGAGCATTGCTCTTGCGGAAGCGGGAGTTTTTACGTTCATTTCCGCAACGGTGCTTTTGTCCGTCCAGAACTCAAAAGGATTTTCAACGACGGAATTTGTTTTAAGTGCCTGTAATGCCGCCGCCGCACTTCCTGCGGAAAAAGGCGTTACCGCAATTCCCGAAAGGTCATAACTGATGTGTTCGGCATAAACAGTAACCATTCCGTTGAGTGGTTTTGTAATTCTGTAAACTCTAAACGGCTGAGCGTTTCCGTCTGCGTGCGCCTTTGCCGTAATAATCGATCTTTGTTTTATTTCTTTGTAATGGATACCTTCAACGGGATATGTAAGAACAAGTTCAAATCTTCCGTTGCGTTCTTCCGTTACAAAACAGGAAACGGCATCGGAGAGAATTCCAATGCCGTTATCATTAAATTTTGTTCTTGTGCTTTCGTATAAAATAGGTTTCATTTCAGAGCGTCCACCACCTCGGAATAATTTCAACACCTGTAATACCACCGCTCCAAGAAATCTCGTTATCGCCTGCAAAAAGGACGGGAAATTCCGGTGCGGTGATTGCGTTGTTAAGGTTTTCTGTGCCTTTGTAAGCATTTTGTACCTCGCAATCTAAAATTACTCTATCGTTTATGGAAGATAGCGTTACAACCGTTCCTGCAACGTTTAACGCCCCGCTACCGCTGCCGTAAACGGTTATAATCGGAAGCGCGGTAAAAGCCGTGGGGTTTGTAATCGTTCCGCCGTTTGTTGCTGTGATAGGTTCGTTCCCAGAAACAAGAAATCTTTGCGGCATACAATCAAATTCAATGGAGAAAGGAGCGAGTTTTTTTAAGCGCACCGCAATATCTGCGCCGTTGGAAACTTTGGCAAGCCAATAATGGTCGATATCTTCGTCCGTTTGCAAAACTTGATAAGAAAGGTTTCCAAACAAAAACGCGTTTATATCATCAAATTTCTGTTCGGCGTTTTCTCCGATTGCAAAACAATCCGCGTTGCCTTGTCGGTTTTCAAAAGCGTGTGTTTCAAAATGAAGCATTCCGTTTCTTCCTGCAACTTTTACACTTTCACGGATAGGAACCGCCCCGGAAAACTGAATAGGCCTTTGAAGATTTATTCCTGCTTCTTTGGAAGATTTTCCGCCGAACCAAAATTCATAATCAACCATAAATCAACTCCCTCCTTTCAAAGAATTTTTGAAGCTCTCTTGCAATATATTCCATAAACTCTTGAGGATCGCTGCTTTGTACCCCGTTGAATGTAATGTTGATTACATTACCGCCGGAAGCAACCTGTGCGCCATTTGCGCCGTTTACGGAAGCGGAAATACCGATTTTTGGGTCGTCAAAAACAAGGCTGTCGTCAATAAGTTTTTTAATGCCGCCAAACTCGTCTTTCCAGCCTTCGCCCAAACCGTCGGCCATGAATTTACCGATTCCGGCAAAAACACGGGAAGGAGAATGGATACCGAGCACGGATTTAACGCCGTTGACAATGCCTTCAAAGAAATTGCGTACTTTTCTTTCAAACTCCGCTTTCTTTGCTTGAATACCTTGCCAAATACCGTTGACAATATTTTTACCGACTTCGGTTATCTTATAAATCAGATTTCCGATAGTAACAACAATTCCCTCAATAATTTTGGGAATGGATTTTAAAAGCTGCGGAATTGCTTTGATGATACCGGCGGCAAGACCGAGAATTATATCAAGTGCCGCTCCGGTAAGAGCAATAAGGCTTTCGGGATTTGTAAGTACCTCAACAATTTTGAGAATAACTTCGACAAGACTTGTTGTAAGTTTTTCAACGTTTCCTGCAATACCTTCCGCAAGCATTATAAGAATATCAACCGCAAGCTCAAAAAGCGCAGGAGCGTATTCAAGCACTCCGTTAACAATAGTTTCCACAATGTGAAACGCCGATTCAGCAATTTTCGGAAGTGTGTTTTCGATAATCGACGGAATCTGATCCATTATTACAGGGAACAGATTTTCAATGAGTTTCGCCGCGCCGTTAAGACCGATTTCAATTCTCGGCAGAATATTTCCGATAACGCCGAGATTACTTTCTGTTCCGTCTCCCGCAATAGTTGTCACAAAATCGTTGACAAGGCCTTCAAAATCCGCATTATCGTCCGCAACGCCCGTAAGAAGGTTTTGCCATGCCGCTTTCATCGAGTTGACGCTGCCTTCGATGGTTGTTCCCGCTTCAAGTGCAGTTGCTCCCGCAATTCCAAGTTTTCCTTGAACAACCGAAATTGCGTTTACAATGTTGTCAAAAGACATACTGGAAGCGTCAATGGTTACGCCCATTTCCTTTTGAACGTCGGTATAGCTTGCTGCATCTTTAATAAGTCTTTCAAGTTCAGCTTTTGTGCCGCCATATCCGAGCTTAAGGTTGTCGAGCATTGCATAGTTTCCTCTTGCAAGACTTTGGTATGTCTGAACAATGCTCTCCATATCAGTACCCATCTTGTTTGCGTTATCGGAAATCGCAACCATCGCTCTGTCAGCGTGTTCCGCCGCAGCTTCCGTATCACCGCCAAGCGAGGATATAAGAGCCGCCGAAAAACCCGTAACGTTTTTCATATATTCGTTTGCGGACATTCCTGCGGTTTTATAAGCGTCCGAAGCATACTGCTGCAGTTTTCCGGATGCTTCTTTAAAAAGCGTGTCAACACCGCCGACAAGCTGTTCATATTCGGCGTAATTGTTTACGGCCGCAGTTGTAAGAGCCGCAATTCCCGAAGCCGCCATTCCAACCGCCGCAGTTCCGACCTGTGCCGCCGCTTTAAGTCCGCCGCCAAGACTTTTTGCAATGCCGCTTAATTTATTTGAAGCCTCGTCTTGAACGCCGATTTTTACGAAAAGTTCAAATAAATTCAATCATTTCTCACCACCAATCCACTCCGTTTAATAACCTCTGCCGCAATTTCTGCGCCGCTTCGGTTATCTTTCGGTTTGTGCATTTGAGCAAGAACATCTGCATATCGCTGTGAAAGTCTTCGTCCGGTGTTTTCGGTGAGAAGTTTCAAACCGTCCGCAATATAATTTTTATAAAGCAAATCTTCCTGCTCTTTGTGAAAAAAGGCGATTATGAAATTCATAACCGCCCGTCCGTTTTTCGCATATCTTATTTCTTGAAGTCCTCTGTAAGCGGTGCTTCTTCCTCTGTCAGCACCGCAGACGAAAAAAGCTGAAGAAGTGCTTTGTCGTTGGCAAAATCCATAACGCCTTTTATGATCTGCAAGATGTTGAGTTCTTCGGGGTTTTTATCTTCAAGAATTCCAAGAACATTCGCAACGTCTTTTTTGTGCTCTTTAAGAAGATAAGGGATTTTTGACTTGATTTTTTTTGCCGCCGCTTCTTCGGCTGTTTCGCCTTCCGCAACTTCAATTTTAAAAATTTCTTTAAGGTTTTTATCCATCGCAATATTGGCAATGGGTTCAATAAGGTCTGCAATAACTTCTATTGCTTTTTCGCCTTTGATTTCAGAAAGTTTCATTATGCCGCCGCGCCTTCTTTGATATATACTTCAAAAGGAACTTTTGTCTGGTCTGCAAGGCTGTAATGTCCTGCAAATTCAAAAGCAAACTGGCCTTTTGCGTCTTTGGAGCTCTGAATCTGAAAACCTCCTGTGGAAAGTGCGTTCAGCATATGGATAGCAATAAATCCGCCGTCCGCTTCGCCGTTTTCGTCGGAATAATCTCCAACCCACCAAAGGTCTTTGAAGTCTGCAACGTCAAGATCGTTTCTCGGAGTAACTTTGTTTCCGGAAATATCTGCCGCGCCGATGAGTTTTTGTGCAAGGTTTACGTCAACGGTTACGAATGTTCCGGAAAGAGAAACTTCCCACATTGTAAGTTTTTTGAACTCAAGCATATTGTTCGGTACGTTGTCAACGTCCTCGCCGTAATCGGAAAAGGTGGGAGTTGCGGTAAACGAAACGCCGCCGGTTGTTGCACCGATAATATTTGTAAGGGCAAGTTCGCCTGTTTCTGCATCAAATTCTTCAAGAAGAACTCCTGCGTTAAGCTGAAGTTTTTTGAAAGCATCTTCCGCAATTTTTGTATATTTCATTTTTTACCCCCTATAAAGTAAGGAATTCCGCAGTTAATTGGATATATCTGCGTTTTATCAAATCGTCCGTTTCATCTCGCAAGTTTTGGCAAAAAGGACTTCCTTTTTTTATCCAGATAATTCCTTCGTCGCATTTGATGGTCTTTCCGCCTTCTCCAATTGCTTCTTCAATTTCAAAGGCTTTGTTGTTCGGAATTTTTTCGCTTTCCGTTCTGAACCAAAGGTTAACTGTTATTGAAACCGAATTACCCCAACTGTCAAAAACCGGCTCATAAGTAAGCCACGGAAAAACCGTATCGTCCGGAACGGAAGATACCGGATATGTTGCCAAGCCAAAACTCTCAAAGAAACTTTGTAAAGCAACGTCTTTTGTCATACTGGTAAACTCCATTCTTCTGCGTTTACCTGCGCAAACTGAAAACTTGCCCTTGCGGGTGTTACGACATCGTCTCCGTCCGAAGTTACTCGGAAGATTTTATTATCGGAAAGCCTTTTGAAAACATCGTGATATTCCAGTTGCGCGTTTTTTTCTGTGGTAACGGTGTAAAGGCTCGAAACGCCTTGTTTTTCGGCTGTTCTTGCTTCAAGCGAATTATTGAAGGTGATCGCCGCTTGAAACTCTGTGCCCTCGTACCATTCTGTTAAAAAGCCTCCTGCACCGTCGGGCTCACGCCTTTTTTCAAGAAGCACACAGGCTGTCTTGAAGTCATTTATAAGGCTCATTTAGATTTTCCTCCATCTGTTAAGACGGTCTTTAAAAGCGGTTTTCCAGGAAACGTTTTGCCCTTCTTTAAGCGTGTAACTGTATCCGCCAAAACTTTCGCTTTGGTAAGGACTTTCAACCGCTTTTTTGTTTTCTTTTTCCCATTCTTCAATTTCGGAAACAACGGCAAGAAGCGTAGGGTCAATGGCAAGCGTCCATATCGCCCCGTTAAATGTTTCGCCTTTTAATGTGTTGACCGGATATTGATAAACACCGTCGTTAAAGACAGAACCAACTATGCGAAAATATTGTCCTTCAAAAAGAAAGGGCAACTCAATGTTGCCCTTTTCAATCTTAAATGTTCCGCCGTAAAGTTCTTTTACAGGCCATTTATATACCATTGTTCCCCAAAGATAGCGCAGCACTTCTTCAAGCATCACAACGCCTCCTCAATGGTTCTTAAGATATCCGCTTTGAGCATAGAGTTATCAACTCCCGTTATTCCGTTTTCCTGTGCAAACGCCAAAAGCTGTGCCTTTGTCATTGATTTAAGGTCAACTTCGGGAGCGGAATATGCCGATAACTCAGTTAACCCCCCACGGTTGCAACAATAATGCCGTCAAGGCGTTCTGCAAAGAGAACCATGCCGTTGATAACAGTATCGGAAGCGGTCATGTTGGTATAGTCGGGTTCTTCGTGAATACCAATAAGACCAGTTTCGTCTGCGGTGAAAGCAAATGCTTCGCCGAGGTCTGCGCCGTTAACAGGAACATAGTAAAGAACAATGTTGTCTTTTGCGGTTGCGTAAATAGTGCCTTTGGGAACTCTGCTGTTTGTGATAACAGTGCCAAGACCGAGGAAGTTCTCTACGTAGGTCATGCCGAATGCGTTCTGGGTAGTAATGTTTGCGGTTGCAAGATAATCGGCAATATCAAGAGGGTTCATAAAATAAACGGCCTGGATATCGTCGTCTTCAAATTTAACCTGAAGCTGACCCCATGCCTGTGCAAGTGCTCCCTGGAAGTCATCGCCGGTTGCTGTTCCGGTACCGGTTGCAAGATGAGTGAAGAAATCTGTTCTTACAACGCCCTGGACATCTTTAAGCATTCTGTCGGTTGTCATATCAACAGCCTGGTTATAACCGCGTTCTACGATAGCTTCTGCAGAAGTCGCTTTTCTCCATTTGCGAAGAGTGATTTCGCCAAGATTAACAGCTTCGGTCTGGTATTTGGAAAGGGGAATTACGTCGCCTTCTGCTACGACACCGGATTCAAGAGTACCGGTTGCGGTGTATGCCTTGAGCACGGTGCCTGCCTGTTTTGCAATTCTGCGGGTTACGCCGAGAAGTTCAAGAAGTTTTTTTGTGTTGTCGCTGAAAGTGTTAACAAAATCAATTTCGCGTGCGCGAACAAGGTCTTCTTTTTTGATGAGATTGGTTTCTGCCATTATTTGTTACCTCCGTTAAAAAGTTCAAGATTTTTGGCGATTGCCGCTCTTCTTTCGGTGCGGTCTTTAATCGCCATAATGCTTTCTTTTGTCATTGTGCCGCCGCTGTTGGAAGGAGGAGCAGGCGGATTAACGCCTTTCTTTTCGGTTTTAACAATAAAGTCTTCCCATTCGGTTTTGATTTTTTCACGGAGTTTATCAGCTTCTTTGATTTTTCCGTCTTCGCCGATTTCAACTCCGTCAACATCGCTGACTTTAATAACCGCGTCAATTCTCTTTTCGCTGATTCCTTCTTCTTTAAGAAGTTCACGATAGGCTTTTTCTTTTGCGGATCGTGTTTCTTTTGCGGTCTGCGCATTTTTGAATTCTTTGAATTCATCTTTCAAAGCGTCGTATTTGGTTTTCCATTTTTCTGCGGTCGTTGCGTTGTCCTCGGCGGTCTGCTGTTTGGTTTTAAGTTCGTCAATTTCGTCAAGTTTTGCTTTATATCTGGCCTTGTCAACGAACTCGTTTCCAACTGCTGTTTTGATAGCCGCAACAACGGTTCCGATAGCGGAAGCAGGAATATTCCCTTCGCCGTCAACGTGCTTTTTAATGATTTCTTCAAAGTCTGCCATAGTATCTACATCCTTTCTCGCTGTTTCGGGTGCTACCCTAAAGATGTTGTATAAAAACCGCAAACGCGGATTTTACCAATAAAAAAGAACGGTGCTATCCGTTCTTCATTTCGTCCTCTATTATGTTTTTATAAGTTTGCATATGGTCTGCCGCCGCAGGCTTTAAATAAGGCTGTGCTCTTTGGCCGTGTGTCATGTGCCAGTTGCCCTTTTCGTCTTTATACACCCACGGGTCTTGCCGACCGCCTTTGTAATATTTACCTGTACCGAGCTCAACATAAGCGGCGTATTCTTTGTTCGTTCCTATATAAGCGTTGTCTTCATGTACTTTGTGACTTATGCTGTTACGAAGTCCGCCTGTATCAACCGGACAAAGTTTTTTTGCAAAGCCCTCTGCGGACATTCCTATTCGTTCAAGTGCCCGTTTCTTTGCCGCTTCAATTTTGCCGATAATTTCTTCGGTGTTGTCTTTAATTTCAAAATCTGCCGTCTTACATCACCACCTTAAAAACAGGCATAAAAAAACGCCCTACATTACACAAGGTGTTTTATGCCGTCTCAAAATTGTTCTCTGTTGTCGTAAAAATCTTTGTATGATTCAACCGCTTTTTCCGGTGCTTTATCTGTAAGCACAAATTTTCCTTTTTTATAATCAAAATAATACCATTCTTCATTTTCCATAAAATAAGGCATATCCTTCATTTTTTCACCTTCCAAAATATCTTTTTATGATTTCCATTGTTTTTTGTGCGTATTCATTTTCACCGCTACCGAGTTCACAAAAAGTAAAACTTTCTGCCATAAACTCGTCTGCGCTTGTTAAAGAATAAGTGCTTATTTTTTTACTTTTTATTATTTTGATTGTTTCTCGTGCTTCTTCTCCAGCTTGTCGTTCTCCCATTATAAACCGCATTTCAGCATCTTTTTTTCTTTCTTCCAGTTTACCTAATTCGGTTTTATAATCTTCATAAACTTGCTCAATTTCTTTTCTCGCTTTTTTAATTTTGGCATAATCTGCATTTACCCAGTTTCTGTTGTTTTTAAGCGGTGTTGTTGTTTCTATAATAGAATGGGCAAATTCGTGGGTAACAACATATTTTTCAAAGTTTTCTTCGTAAATGTCTGCACAATAATTTTTATTAACAAGATTTTTGATGCTTTCTTTAATATTTCTAAATTTTGCTGGATTTATTACCATTTCCGCCGTATCATTCTCGTAATTGTGGATAACATAAGCAAAATCACCATGCAAAAGCATTGCTTCATCTTTTGCCATTGTTCTAATACGATATATTGCTGTATCGTATTTCTTAACAAGGTTTTCAAGACCTGTTGCAAAAACTTCGCATATTTCATCCGGCAGGTTTTTAAAATCCACAAATTCTTCAAAAGCATATTGTTTCAATTCAGCAAAAGGAACACTTTGCAAATTGTTTCTTTTTCGATGATATTCATAAGCAGTTTCTATTGCGTTTTGTGTTTTTTCTTTTGCCAAAGCATATCTTGTTTGCTTAAAATCAATATTTACGTTACTTAATCCTTTTTTATTATATTCTTCAATTTCTTTAGAAGCAACACCTTTTTTCCATCTTTGCCATTCTTCGTAATTTAATTCAGAGATGTTTTTACCGTCCTCGGTCAAGCTGTTTACTTCTTCCGCAACAATACCGCTCTTTTCAACGGTTATCATTGTGCATCGGCAATTATAAAGGTCTCCGGCTTTTGCGCCTTCCTTGTCACCGGGATATCTCATTTCGCTTCCGAGAATGGATTTGAATTTTTCGTGCCAGCCAACCGTTTGCCCGTCAAGCTCTCTGTGGCTGTGTCTTGTTCTTCCATCAAGCGTTGCAAGCCATTGTTTTTTTAAACCTTTAATACCGAGTTTTTCCGCCGCCTTATAGCCATCGTATCTTCCGGCGTTTTCCGCAGCAGTACAAAAGGTTCTTGCGTTTCTTATTGCCGAAACTCTGTTTGCGTCTGTAACATTCTGAAATCTGTCCGCAAGTTTTCCAATGCTTTCGCCCTGCAAAATTCCGCTTGTCATTTCTGCGGTTATAAGCTGTTTGTTCCACCAAAGGTCTTTTGGAACGTTTATGCTCGGTGCAGGGAGAAAATCTTTTTGCTCCGCAATCAATTTTTTAACCATTTGCTCATCGTAAATAGTAAATCCAATATTGCCGTATTCTTTTTCAAGCCCGTATGCAAGATGGTTTCTGTTTACTGCAAAAATATCCGGTGTTTCATCTTTGATATAAGCCGTCGCGATTTGATTTGCTTTTGTAAGTCTTTCCGCCGCATCGTCTCTCATAGCTTCAAAGCGTTTTCCTCTGCCTATTTGAGCAAGTCGCCATTGTTGATATTGAAGCTCTGTTATTTCCCCGCGGTTTAACGCTTCCAGTTGCTCTTTGTCGCGTTTTTCAAATTGAGTAAAATAGTTTGTTGCCTTTTCGGAAAGTTCGCCATAAACCCGCCTGTAATGCGTTGTTATGCGCTTTTCGAGTTCATTTATCTTTTCATCGGTGTAATCGTGAGCATAGTCACTCATTCAACCACTTCTTCCTCTTTAACCGCCGGAGCTGAAAACCTTTCAACCGCTTCCGCATCTTTTCTTTCAATGATTTCTTTTATTTCTTCGGAAGTCAGCCAGGGAAGTTTGTTGAGAACCGCTTGATCGTCAAGATACTGCGCGGCCATTAAAACCATCTGTGTCGTTTCAAGCTGGTTGGTAATTTTGGAACGCTTAAAAGGTTTTGCTTCTTCGGTAATTCCGACAAGCTCAAAAAGCCTTACTATAAAATCAAAAACGCAGTATTCAAATTTATCGACTTTGTTATCAAAAGGCTGATATGCTGCGTTGATTTCCGTTGCCGTTGCACTTCCTACGATTTTCTCAACGTTGAACGCCATAAAATCTTTGTAAAGGTCGTTTTCAAGCCTTTCAAGAAGTTTTTCCCTTGCTTCATAAGGAACGTTAATTGTGTGTGCTTCCGCACCGCCGCCTTCTTCGCTGTCAACCGAAGCCGCCTTGACGGTTTTCATTCTTTCAATAAACTGTGCAAGTTCAACGTCTCCCATTCCACCGCCGTTTTTAATTATCCAGAAGATTTCCGAAGCATCATCAAGGTTATTTGCGAATCCGCTTTCGATAAGGTTGTAACAGTCGATGGTTTCACGCTTTCCGCAAAGTTCGGAACGGTGATGTTCGTTTGCCCACATGGGAATAATGGGGAAACTCGGATAATTTTCTCCGTCAAAGATTTCTTCTCCGTCAGCTTCGGAAGTCTGCACGATCTGAATGTATTTTCGTTTCGGCTGCATTTCTTCGATGTTTTCGCTCTTTTCGGAATTGTAAATATATTCTGTATATCCGTCTTCCTCAAAAAGCGTGTATCTTATAGGCTTTCCGGGGTCAACTTGCCAAAACCTAACTCCTGCCCGAAGCGCACCGTTTTCTTCATCGTAAAGAGGCGCAAATTCAAGAACGCTGAAAACTCTTAATTTATCTTTATCAAAAAAGCCAAAAGAAACCCCGTCAACAAGGGCGTTTCTCCCCATATCGACAAGGCGCATATCAAAGTCGGTTCCGAGTTTTTCTCTTTTGATTTTTTCTTCAATAACAAGACCGTTTCCGAGAAGATACTGGTTTTCCTGCGTTACAAATCTGTTAAAATGGTTGCTCGAAAGCCTGTAATTGGCGTGCCAAAGGTCTTCTACCTGCTGTCCGAGCATATTTGTAATCATTCTTTTATACTGAACGATTGTTGGGTTTTCCTGCCTGTCGTAAGCCTCCGCAATAACCGCAGTTTTATAAAGTTCAGAAGACTTATGCTCGTTTACAACATCACGAAGAAACTCTCTTCTTGCTCTGTCGTTATCACCAAGCGCAAGCAAATCTTGATATATTTTCAAAACTTTCCCACCCCATTACATCATAAATTTTGGTTTATAATCATTGTCTGTGTTTTGCTTTTTCCAAAGTTTGCGAACTATTGAAGCCGCGCTGTCCGGAGCGTCATCGTGCTCGGCGTTTTCGTTATAATCGCAAATCTGCTCAATATATTCTTCATCTGTTCCCGCAACAAAATAAACATTCTGCCATTCCGCTTTAAGGTAACTGGTGATTTTAAGAAACTTATTTGTTGTTTCGTGATATATTCCTACCCTTTCACCCTTTGCCCGAAGCGATTTGCCAAGATAACCTTTATCGCCGTTATCTTCACAATAAATCTTTCCGGCATTAAACGCTTTCCTCAATTTAATAATCTCATCTTCGCAATCATCAATGTGTTTATGCCAAAGCCTGCCATAAATATAATAGTTGCCGTCTTTTTTATTGCAGATTGTAAATGCCGTAAAGTCTTCGCCGCCATACGCCGCGTCAATATGGCAAATGCCCTGCTCCGCAAGCGCCGGGTCTGCACCTTTTTTGGGATTATCAAAAATAACATCTTCCGCCGCAATATGCCGAAGTTCATAGTTTGCAGCAAAAAGCGAGGAAGTCATCTTGCTTTTAATTCCTGCAATTTCTTCCTCGCTCATAAGTCCAGTCGAATAACAATCCCATCTTTCCGGGTTCGGCATTAAAACAAAGGCATCGTCTTTATGCCAGGGCGTTCCTGTGTTGAAAATCCGTCCGTCTCGGTTTTTGATGTTCTGCAATTCTTGATATGCTATTTTTGTTTTATCTCGCTCGGCCTTTGATGTTCTGTCCGTAACGTTGACAATATCGTCTGTGAATATAAGGTCAAAGTGCTTACCTGTTATGGAACTTCCCATACCAATGCCGACAAGCTGTGATGTGCCTCTTGGGTCATTTGTAAGGTTTGTTGTTATTTCGTTTGCCGTTGCCGTTGCAAGTTCAAAATTAACGCCATAGATACATTTGACGAAATATCTCATCTGTTCGCTCAAAAGAATTTTCTTTACCTGCGAAACAATTTCCTTGATATCTGTATCGGTTTTACGCATAAACAGCGTTCTTTTATTTGGCAAAAGAACAATAATTAAGGCAAGGGCAATTGATACACAAGTTGTTTTATATGAACCTCGGTGTGCTTGAAGGGTTTTATCTCCTTTTCCTCGGATCATATCAATTATCCATTTGTTGTGGAGTTCCGTCAGCTTTGTAAAGCCTACAAGATGCCCGAATTTATAAGGGTTGTTTTTAAGAAAAGTAACTGCCTGTTCGCAAGTCATTCGTTAACCATTCTTTCAACCTGTGCAATAACATCTGGGTCTATGTTGGAAACAACAACTTTTTCTGCAGGCTTCTGTCCGGCTGTGTCGCGTACAACTTCAAACGCTTTCAAATCGCCTTCAAGTGCTTTTTTAAAAACCGCCACAGCCATCGCTCCTGCCCCGGTATTTAATTCTCCGTTTGTGTCAACAATTTCTTTTTCAAGAAGTTCTTCAAGACATTCTTTGAGCATTTTTTTATTTCTTTTTGATACTCCCGAAGCGATTCCACCTTTTTTCCCATTTTGCACGGCTTCTTCGTGGCTTTGCTCGCTTGTAAAAGGTTTTAAATTTTGCTGATTTGCCAAGCCAAATTCCTCCTTTTTTCACTCCTTGTTTATACATCACGCCACCCGCCCTCTGGCTTACCGACAGATAATATCTTCGGTTATACTGTGATGTTATATCCCACTCGTCCTTTCGGCAGAAGGAGTATGGACTGCCTCGTACACAATAAAAAAAGACTATGCAAAAAGCATAGCCTTATGGAGCTTTCGGTCGGAATCGAACCAACATCGGATGATTACAGGTCAACTGTTTTACCATTAAACTACAAAAGCGGGTTTGGTCGGCGGTACCAGCACCGACCAGGTGTTGTCTTTCCAACTGTCAGTACGCAACAAAATCAAAATGAAAGGAGTGCGCTATGCGCTGGTTGAGAGTGCAGGAGTTGAACCTACGCCAACAGGGTCAAAGCCTTTTGTGCTTCCGTTACACCAACCCTCAATGTTTGCCGTCTTTCCGGCTGCCAACCGTCTGTTCCGATTTGCCAAACATGAAAGAAAGAGGTTATGAAAAAGTTTCTTACCATTTTTCACAATGTAATAATAACACCTATTGATGTCCCTTATACGTCCTCTTGAAAAAATTTTTAAATTATTTTTTATCCAAAAATCTCTTTTAAATCCCTCGCTATGTTATAAACCATCGTCATGGGATCATAATCCATAAACAAAACCCCAAGAATAACGCTGACAGCAAAAAGCCCTCCGACAATTCCAATTCCTGTTGCAAGCGGAACAGCCCATTTATTCCAAAATTTTTTCACGGTATATACCACCCTTCAATTTCTCCGTTATCAATAACAAGCCTAATGCCGTTAAGGTCAAGATAAAGCTGTCCTTTTTCCGGTGCTTCGTATGCACCCATGTGTTTCCAGAGTTTATTTTTCCAATCTACAATAAACTCCAAATACATTTTATAAGTTTTTTTGTAAAGATTTTTCGCCCTTTTGTGGTCTATAGCGCAAACAATGTTTACCATTATCACCGCAACCATTGCGATGAATAAAATATATAATACTTCTTCAGGCATTGTTTTCCATCTCCTTTGCAAGTTTCGGAACATCTTCCATACTGATAACAGGGATTTCAACACCCTCAAACATCTGTGCCCTACAACCGCCACAATAGTTTTCAAAATCATCAACAATATGTCCGCAATGGTCGCATCTATACTGTATATCTTCCTGCTCGTATTCGTGTATCTTTTTAACTACTGTAATAACTTGTTCCCAATGTGCACGAACAACCGGTTTTGCTTCTATGGTGGGCATTTCATCTATCGCATCTAAAACGCACATAGCACCATCAAGAAACCCTTCTTTATATTCTTCACTACCTTCGACTTTGTGTGCAAAAACAATGTCTCTTCTGTCAATAAGTTCAGCCATTGTCATTCTCCTTTATTTTGTCAATGTAAGTTTTTACAATAGTCCACTTCTTAACTTGACCTTTTTTTGCCCTTGTTACAGCACAATAAAAACCTGCAAGGCATAACCCCATAGCTTTTGCGCACTCCCTGGCTTCACCGTCCACAATTATAGGAAAGTCTGTTTTGTTATCATAGACCGTATAAACGCAAAAACTTCTTGTATTTTCGCCTTTTATGTGACCTAAATTTTTTGCTTGTGGTCGGTCAAAGTTATGAACAATACATCTTTCAGCCATTGTCACCACTCACTTTCTGTTCGTAATTCGGAAAGTTCTTTTTCAAGCGTTCTAATAATTCTATCTTTCCGTAAAAGCATATCTACCAAATCCTCGATGGCGTGACAAACTCTTATTCCATCTTCCGTTGGTCGCACTTCTTGCGCTATTTTTAAATAATGTTCATACATTGTCAGCCCTCCAAATTTATTAAAGCAATAACATCTGCAACGGAAATTCCTTCCTCTTTTGCTTTGGCAATTATTTTTTCTTTGGCAACAATGAAACAGTTATCAAAGTCGCAGTAATCGCTTGTACAGCCTTCGTATGTATCATAATATTTGCAAAATCTGCATTTGTCATATTCATTCATTGTCAGCCCTCCTGTTCCATGCTTCTATTGCTTTTTCCTCTTTTGTTCTGTTAATAGAAGCTTCGCATTCTCTGCAAAGAACCTTGTAAATAGTGAAGTGACCTTGATAGCCGTCAAAAGGGTCGTAAGCAATAATTTTTGCTTTCCCACCACAAAAAGGGCAATTAAGCAATTTCGGATAATCTTCTTTCGGCATATTCTTTTCCCTTTCTTTTAATCCACCAATAAACAGTATATGGACTTATATTTATTTCTTCGCACCATTCTGCAACACATTTGGTTTGGTTGTTTACCGTAAGCAAAACCGTGTTGCGGCGGTTTCTGTTGTTTTGTTTTGGAGTAACAAAATGACAATTTTCAGGGCAATAATGTCCGTTATTATCAATTCGGTCAAGTTGAAGCCCTTTTTTGTAACCGTTTTCTAATGCTCATTTTACAAAAGAACTTGCTTCGTGCCATTCCTCACAAACTCGTATTCCTCTGCCACCATAATTATGGTAATTAGAACGTTTCGGGTTTTCACAACGGCCTTTCATTGTCTGCCACATTCCAAACAAGATTTTGTTATCAGCATATAATCCGTGAATCACTCTTCCATTATGGTGATAATTGCCTTTGCGTTTTAATTCATCCATTCTCTTCTACCTTCTTTCCGCAGTTAGGGCATATCGTTTCATCGCTTTCAAAGCGATATCCGCAAGAGCAAATTTCGGAAAGCATATTTTCTTCTTCCTCGCTTTCAAGCCATTCTTCAACATCTTCGGGAAGTATCCATATTCCGTTAATTCTAATTTCTTCGTGTCCGCCTGCGTAAATATCGCAAATAAAATCCGCCATTTCTTCAACGGACATTGCTTTTATCTTTTCATAGTTTGTAATTCTCTTTCCTCTTTTCCTCAATGCAAAATTCAACGCATTTATAAAAGTCTTTGCAGTCTTTGCAAACGTTTTCCAAAAGGCATTCTCCGCGCTTTCGTTTGTGGTCGCATTTCCCGCAGAAAGCGTCGATTTCTTCTTTCGTCATTTTTCTTCCCTCGCAATCTCAACAAGTTTGCACAAATCATAAAATTTCAAAGGGTCAAGTCCCGTTTCTTCTTTGATTTGCTTAACGTAATATAAAACCGTGTTTCTGTGCGAAAACATCGCTTCCGCCGCTTGTGTGGGTTTCATACCGTTTTCAGCAAGTGCCAAAACAACTTCTTTATGTCTGTTTTTCATTTCATCGCTTCTCCTGCTTTCTGAATATCGTGCCAATGTTTCTGAAACCATCTGTACCATGCAATGCAGATTATTTTTGAACAAGCCTCCGGGTCTTTGCAACAAGTGCATTTTTCCCCGCAAGGGTATGTCCCTTTTTCTTCTGCTTCAAGAGCAAGCTCCATTGCCGCCGGACTGTAACTGAATATATTTACTTTCGCGTTTTTAAGAAACGCATCCATAGTCTGTGTTCCCATTTTAATTCTCCTATATGATTTGCTTTTTAAGCGCAAGCAAATAATAAAACTGTCTGCGCTTTTGGTTAAACTGCCTTTCTCCCGCTTCCATTCCGTACCGGGTTTTCAAAACCCAGGGCGGACATTTTTCGGAGGTTACATTTTTTAAAATAAACGGCGCAAGTTCCGGATCAACTTCTTTTGCGGTTTTTTCAATAAGGTCAATATCCTCTTTATATTTTTCGCAAAGTTCGGCCGCTCTTGCTGTTGGGTCAGAAATTCCCGAACCGTGCGGCATTCCCGAAAGATTTGGCGATTTAAGGCTGTAAGCATCGTTAAGTCTTGCCAGCTTTTCATCGTATTGCAGACAAAAATTTCGTAGTTCTCTGTAACCTGCCCTGCTTATTTCAAAATCTTCGAGGTTTATGTCTCTTTCTCGCATATTAAAAATCACTTTCCTGTGCTGCCGAAACCTCCGCTTCCTCTTTCGGTTTCAGAGAGTTCATCTACAATTTCAAGTTTCGGAGTATAGCACGGAACAAAAACAACCTGTGCTATCTTCTCTCCCCCTTTGAACTCATAGGGTTCTTCGCCAAAATTTATAATTCTGACCCTTATGCTTCCGGTGTAACCACTGTCAACCGTTCCGGCAGTAAAAATGTCGTGTTTAAAAAGAAGTCCGCTCTTTGGTCTGATGTCGCCGAAATATCCCGCCGGGATTTCGCAATGTACTCCTGTATCGGCGGTTATCTTGCCACGCGGCATAACGTATGTGTTTCTCATTGCGAACAGATCATATCCCGCGTCCGTTTCGTGCGCTCTGATGGGGAGCTTTGCTCCCCTGTCTATCTTTACTTTCAAATCACTTCATCCTTTCCGTATTTCTTCATTGGAAGTCCGTATCTTTCCCTAACGGTAGTATCGTGTCCTACATAAAGGTCTGCGATATCGTAAGTGTCGATTCCTTCTTCGCCTTCAATGCTGTCGTTAACAAAAGTCTGAAGCGTTTCCGCAAACTTCGTATAAAACTCTTTGAACTTCGGTTTTGAAAGATATGTTGTTCCGTC
>JAZSHP010000086.1:0-9144 GCA_045533355.1 Candidatus Fimenecus sp. | reverse complement strand
TGTTATCCAAAAGAATTACTGTTTCTTGTATTTCTCTGTTGAGTATCTTTACTCTCAAAGAATCTACAGGGTTCCTTTTTTTATCTCGTCGTTGTTTAATTTTCAAGGTTCAGTTTTGTGCGTTTCAGGCTTTCAGCGTTTAGCCTCTGTCCTTGGCGCTCGTATATAATATCAAAACGCAAGACAAAAGTCAACAACTTTTTTCACTTTTTTTACACCTTTTTATAAACTGTTCCGCGTGTTTCGAATTTGGTGTTTTTAATCAATAAAAAAGTGCTATTTAGTGATGTTTTTATGTGCAAATTGACAGATAGGTATATTTTGCGGTAATTATCATTGACCGGATAGAAGATAAAAGCGGAGTCAAGACATGACCCCGCCATATAATTATTTTTTTAGTTCGTTATTCCAATGCAAATACTGCTTCATCAATGCACTTTTTGAGTGACTTTGCCCTTATGCGCTTTGTAAATGATTTTAAATCTTTTTCGTCTTTACAGTTTTTGAGTCTTGTGCTTGTAATAACCTTTTTCATGTTATTACCGTTGAGGTGGATAATGCAATCAAGCGCACGCTCTTTAACAGGTTTATTTTTTTTGGCAACAACACCCGTAAGTGTTACAACGATTTCATCTGCAACATTCACATTATCAATTGTAAGATAGTTTTTACCTGCATTTATAGAAGTAACAAGACCATTTACAATTACTGATACATCACCATAAGATTCAACATCCTTGAACTCAAGAGTGTATTTTCTCTGTGTTGGAATAAAGTCAAGAGATTTACCTCCATTAATTGTAAATGTAAGCTTATCCCCTTCTTCTTTTACAGACATCTTAGTAATTGAATATTCGTTATTCTTATACTTACCTGTTTCACCATCGTCTTCGTAGAAATCGATAGAGTTTGTACCACGGTAAATATCAATTTTAAGATTTTCAGGACAGCCCCAGCCATTTCCTTCATCAGCTGACATAGGAATGATTGCGCCTTCTTTTGCAAGTGCAGGAATTGTATTAATAGGGCTATTAATTACTACTTCCTGACCACCCTTATAAATCTTACCATCAAAGATATTAGTCCATCTACCTTGTGGTAACCACATTTTTGTTGCTGCTGTTTTTGTTTTTGCATCAAGCTTTGTAGTTACAGGGCAAACTAACAATTCTGAGCCGAAATAATACTCATTGCCGTATTCGAATGCAACCTTTTCTTCAGGATGAGTATAATACAATGGTTCACAGAGCGCTCTACCCTCTTTAAATGTACGGTAGTTCATTGAATAGATATATGGAATCATTTTATGACGAAGTCGCAAGAATTCCGTACCGAGAACATCTGCTTCCCAAGAGAAATTCCAAGGTTCTTTACCAAGGACGTCAAGATTAGTTGAATGAAGTCTTAAAATCGGAAGGAATACTGCCATCTGTAACCAACGGATATAAAGTTCATCATCATTCTCACCAAACATATGACCACCGATATCGTGACTCCACCAAGTATAACCACAGTTCGCAGCATTTGCAGTGAAATACGGCTGGAAGTTAATTACACTCCAATTAATTACTGTATCACCTGAGAATCCTAACGGATAACGATGTGAACCGATACCTGCATAACGAGAAAGAATCATTGGTCGTCTGTCAACACGGTCAGTATCAAGATAATGATAGTGATTTAAAAGCCATAACGGGTCAAGACCTGCTTTTTTACTCTTTGTACCCTGTTGCCAGTCAATCCACCAGAAGTCAACACCATCATTTTCATATGGATGGTGAAGGATATCAAAATATGCATTAATAAACTTTTTATCTGTCAAATCAAACTCAACAGATTCTTCCTTTAACTTATCAACACCCATAGCATCTGCCATCTGTTCATACATATCTTCAAATGCACGGACACCGTCAGCAGGATGAAGATTAAGAGTAACTTTAAGTCCCATATCCTGAAGGGTTTTAAGGAAGCCTTTGTAATCAGGGAAAAGCTCTGTATTCCAGCTGTAGCCTGTCCAACCACTGTTCAGAATATTACTTGATTTGTATTTCTTATTGAACTGTTTTTTAAGGTCAACCCAATGCCAGTCCATATCAACAGTTGCAACTGTTAACGGAATGTCATGACGAGCAAATTCATTCATCAAATCAAGATACTCTTTTTGTGTATATGCTCTGTAACGGCTCCACCAGTTACCAAGTACATATCTTGGTACAAGAGGTGGCATACCTGTAACCTTATAAAATTCGTTTATACCGGATACATAGTTATTTCCGTAAACAAATACATAAATGTCCTTTGTGCCCTTCTCACGGGATGAGAGCATACCATCTTCGTTAAGCAAAAGAGTTTTGCTATCATTATATACAGATACACCATCCGTTGAAATTACACCATCGTCGAGCTCCTTTGGCCCACGAGAACCATCAAGAGTACGAGTTGTACCCTTAAGGTTATTTGAGGAATGACAGGAAAGTGTTTTGCCATCAAGAACTGCATACTTAAAAGCACCTGTATGACAATTCACAAAGAATTCTGCATAATTTGTCTTTACAGATAAAACATCAACTTTTGTTTCGTGAGTGAATTCTACCTTACCAAAATTTCTATACCAGATACTCTGTGACGGTAAATCAGTAAACTTATTATCAGTTGAATATTCAACACGAATCATTCCCGGTGTTAAAACAGTTATCCTTACATTATTTGAACATATCACATTATCAGGATTTGCTTTTCCGTCAGTATGTGCTAAAAGTTGTTTATTTAAATTCATATTTCCCACCTCATTACTATACTTCATTGAATGATAATGCTTTTGAAATAACCTTAAAATCGGCAACATTATCCCCCACTGTTACTTCGTACGGATTTGTATCGTAAGCAAGGAATTCATTATATGCCGAGCAACTCAATTCTCCGTTTATGTATATTTTTGAAAGAGCGTTTGGTTCAAATACTATAGTGAGCACATCTCCTGTTCTCAGTTCAGTATCACCACGATTTTCTGAGTCACCAAAATATATTTTTGCAAAACCGTCAACCACACTTAAACTGAAGAGCTTATCAATTGTAATAAGTTTTTCTGAAGCTGTATCTTTTAAAACAAACTGAACAGAAATATCCCTTAATCTTGAAAGCTGTTTATCCTCTGTAATAAGATTGAAATCATTTTCACCGCTGAAATTCACATCAGTATAATCTCCGAGAGCATTTTCCACTCTCAAAGAAACCGTTGCTCGTTCAACAGAATTTTCAAACTTGATTTTAAGTGTACTATAATCATCAAGAATTTCTACATCACTAATTTCCTCTTCAGAAGAAATAATGTGATAATTATAGATTCGTTCATCAAAATGAAGAAGAAGATTATTTTTATTCAGGAATTTTCCATAGACAAATTCCGGCACCCGCTCTTCCTGTGCAGTGAATTTAAAAACGACAACCTCGCATGGGTCAAGTTCACAATAAATACAGTCACCATAGTTATAGAGTTTATCTGTTTTTGATGCTTCGTAAGGATAAATTGAAACACGTCTCAGATTTTTTGTTGATTCAAAAACACCTATGGTTTTATCAAGATTGATTGTAAATTTTCGTGGTCTTTGTGATGGATTACGGAGAGACACAATACCTGCATTTTCCGTCCATGCAGAATAACCGTATACCTCCCCCTTTGTCGGAGAGCCACCGATAAATCGTGACGTCTTTAAAATATCATAATTATTTCGGATAAATCTCAAGGCATCTGAATTAATTCGCCATTTTGCCTTGCTGAACATATTATACGAATAATAAAGCTCCCAGAAAGCTGTACCACGAGTTGTCATCATAAACATATACTTACGGAATTCATCATCCGTCATTGAAATCTTTGCGGTATTTCCGTAAATTGGGTCGTGGTTATAGATAAATTCGTGTGGAAATTGATAATTTCTTTCAACACTGAAATCGTAATATCTTCCATCGCGATATGTAAGTACTCGGTCAACATCTCGAGTGCTTAATTTTTCACCGTTATCTGTTTTATCAACAAAACCGATATCGCCACTATTCTGTATCCAAAGGCTGTCTGACCACTGTAAAAACCAAGGACTGGCATTACAATAACTTGTCTGGTTAATCCACATATCCTTACCGATACTTTCGCGGGCTATACGAAGCTTTTTAAAGATATCAATCCAGTTTTCCCACATTTCTGTGTACTGATACATATCGTTGTATCCGCCTGTCATATGACCATGCTTATTCGAAGGACATGCCTTAAGTAAAAAGCCGTCAAGTTTCCAATAATTAATATCAAATTTCTTTGTATAATCAAGATAATAATCAGTAATATTTTTAATATACTCAATCGAAGAAACGCAAACATCAGCCGCAGCTCGATTATAACCGCCTTTACCCGCTTTTTCCATCTTGTGCCCAAAGAATGGTGTTTTATTGTTATAACCACCTCTCGGACCATTCCAGAGCCCGAATTCTGATGAAAATTTTCTTGCTATAGATGAAGCAGGATATAATTCTTCAGGAAATTTGGAATTAAATGCCCAGAAGTCGGCATCCCAATCAGCAAACCCATCATCTACAACATAAGAATGGAGTGGTGGCACCATAGTTTTTGAAAGATTATCTTCGATTTCTTTAAATGAGGCCATAATATTTTCATTTGTGATATCATGCATATGGTCATACCAAGAATTATACTGAAAACGAGGCTCAATTTTTCTTGAAATATCCCTTATATATGAAAGAAAATCCTCACGGATAACCTCTTGCTCAAGTCCACGTGCAGAGCCCATAACAGTTTTCCATGTTCTGAAAGTATGTCCGCAACTGAGTGACAACTCATCAAAACGCTTACCACTGAAATATCTTAAATAAACTGCATTATTTTCCAAGGTATTTTCTGCTAACGGGAATTCAGAACCCATAAACAAGCCGTTAACATACACCGGTTGACCCAAGGCACTGTGATATTTACTTAAATATGCCTCATCTATTTCACCAATTGTCCAGCTTTGTTCCGGAGTGTCTATAAGTATGTGCTCACAGTCGATATAATCCAACATTAGCAAATGTTGTTCCTCAGGAGCGACCATCATCTCTATATATTTATGCATATAAGGATTATCGTCTTCTATTTCAATGCACTCAACAAATCTGATTTTTGCGCCATTATATGAATATGGACAAAAAGTAAACTCAACTCTTTTATTCAATACATTAACACTTTCTAATTCAAGACTATTTGAAGATAAAAATTCTGTTTTATAACCTAAAAACTTCTTAAATCTGAATGAAACAATAAACTCAGCTGATGAATCTTTAAAAACAATTTTCTTCTGATTTTTAATGCGTTTATTTACAATATCTATTGTAATCAAGGTTTTATCCTTTGTAGAAAATCGTCTTTCGATGTAATCATTACCGATTATAACTTCATCTTTTTCAATATAAGCATAAGCACTCATATATTATTACTCCCGTTAAAAAGTATTTTTTCAACCGCAAGAGCCGCATCCTCAACAATCTGAACACATGGTCTTTTTTGATAATATTCGCCTGTTCTTTCTTCAGGTTTTGCTGACTTTTCCGGTGAAGAAATACCAAGGAGCTCCTTGCAAACAATCGAATGATTAGTTTTCTTAAATTCGTCAATAATTTCTCTTACTTTTTCGTAGACTTGCATTTTGTCAAAATCAGGATACTTGAGTCCCACAAGCATTGCACTACCACTTACAGCACCGCATACTTCTCTCATTCTTCCAACGCCACCACCAAGTCCCACTGAAATTGAAAGGGCAACATCTTCGGGAAGTCCTAAATCAGGTGCAAAGGCTACAAATACAGCCTGTGAACAATTTTTTCCATCTTTAAAAAGCATTACAGCTTTATCTGAATACTTTGACAAAAAAATCTCTCCGTTTCAATTTGAATATATGTAAATATTAACATATATATAATATTAATGCAATAAAAAAACAGTAGATAATAACACGTATTATCTACTGTATTCATATTAGTCAACTCGCATAGTAGCTTTTAAGTTTGGTAACTGTGGAATAAAATAATTCTTCACAAGGAATAGCGTAACTTTACCTTCCGATGATGTAATACCATCATTACTACCATTTTTACTAGCTTTAGTTATTTTACCTGTAGTATCATCAATGTTATAAACATTTACGAGCTCATTATATGTCATAACAAGTTCCCCATTGGCATCTCTTTTACCTGAAAATTCAAGCACCATGCCACTTGGAAATTGAGCATTTACTTTAACCAATGCAATAACATTATTTGCATCAACACCATATTTACTTACAATTTTTGCTATGTACTTATTATTCGGATTGTCAGAAAAATAAACCTTAGCATTGCTTTGCTCAAGTTTAGACATATCATCATCACTTATAAACGGATTATTAGGAATTAATGAAGAACTGCTTCCACCAGAGTTACTGTTTCCACCTTGGACATTTCCGCTCTGATTTCCACCACCAGATGGGATACCGCCAGAATTTCCGCCGGAAATACCACCACCGTAATTGCTTCCGCCTGTATTACTATTTCCGTTAGGTACAGTAGTTACAATACCACCGCCCTGATTATTTGGGTCTATATAGTTACCCTGGTCGTCCATCTGGAAATCATCTGAAAAATCAGATGGATATTCATCATTCCAACTATTCACAGGGAAATCGATAGATGTTGACTCTTCAGCATTATCATCTTTCTTTGAGCAACCTACAACGAGCAACATAACGCAAATTGCAACAACAAATAAAGTAATATATTTTTTCATTTATTTATCTCCTCATGAAAAAAGGTGTGACAGGCACACCTTAACATTTCACTTTAAAAATTACTGGAAAATCTGACCAATAAGTTCACCAAGAACACGCAAAATGCCATTAATAGTTTCTAAAACCTCATTGTCATTAAGCAATGCAACGATAAATTCAAAAATTGCTGCGAAATCCATACACTGCACCTCCTGATTAATTAATTATTAAATCCACTAAATTATATCATTAATCAATATGTTTTTCAATAGTTAAACAGAAAAAATACATAAATTCACAATTTGTTAATAAAAAAATCCCACTTCACAAGGAAATGGGATTAATTCAGTTGTACTAAAATTATTTAAGAGTAACTTTTGCGCCAACTTCTTCAAGCTTAGCTTTGATGCTTTCTGCATCTTCCTTAGAAGCAGCTTCCTTAAGTACTTTTGGTGCGCCGTCAACAACAGCTTTAGCTTCAGCAAGACCAAGACCTGTAACTTCACGAACAGCCTTGATAACCTTAATCTTTTCTGCGCCAACTTCTGTAAGTTCAACGTCAAATTCTGTCTTTTCTTCAGCTGCTGCTGCGCCAGCTGTTGGAGCTGCTACTGCTACTGCAGCTGCTGCAGATACGCCAAATTCCTCTTCTACTGCTTTAACGAGCTCTGAAAGCTCAAGAACTGTAAGAACCTTAAGTTCTTCAACGATAGCCATAACTTTTTCTGATGCCATGGTATTTTACCTCCAAATTTTAAACTAAATATTTTTTAAGATTATTTTTTAATTATTCAGCAACCGGTGCTGCTTCACCATCTTTGTCAACAATAGCCTGTACTGCACGAGCAAAAGATGCGATAGGTGCGTTGAACGCACTGAGAACTGTAGCAAGCAATACTTCTCTTGAAGGAAGCTTAGCAAGTTCATTAAGCTTATCAAGGCTGATAACTTCACCATCAAGGTAACCTGTCTTAAGGTTGAACTTATCACTCTTGTCAGCATACTTACCAAGAATTCTTGCTGCTGCAACATAATCATCCTTACTTGTAGCGATAGCTGTTGTACCCTCAAGGGCGCTACCCATATCAGCAAGGCTTGTTCCGTCGATGGCACGACCGAGAATTGTGTTCTTTACAACTGTGTATTCAACACCTGCTTCACGGAGCCCTTTACGAAGCTTTGTATCGTCTTCAACGCTGATACCCTTGTAGTCAACTACAACACCTGCGATTGAACCATCAAGTCTTTCCTTAAGAGCAGCCACCTGCTGTTTCTTTAATTCTAAAACCTTCTCGCTTGGCAAACGATTCACCTCCTATTAAAATTTTAGATACGCTTGCAAGGAGAAAAAATGCCTCTTCTGCAAAGACAGAAAAGGCATAGAAACATTTTAATTAAATGCTAATATCCTCGGTAGGCAGTTTATAACTTTATGCAAAATGCACCTACTGTCTTTGGCAAGCTTTATTATACTAACACACCCTTACGGGTTTGTCAAGCATTATTTATTTGTTCAATTATTCAGCAACAGGAGCTGCTGTGAACTTGTTAGGATTAATCTTAACGCCAGGGCCCATTGTTGAAGCAACTGCAACAGACTTAATGTACTGACCTTTTGCAGCAGCTGGCTTAGCCTTAACGATAGCATCCATAAGTGTATCAAGGTTTTCCTTGAGTTTTTCTGTGCCGAATGAAACCTTACCGATTGGGCAGTGAATAATGTTTGTCTTATCAACACGGTGCTCAATCTTACCTGCCTTAGCTTCTGTAACAGCCTTAGCAACGTCAGGAGTAACTGTACCAGCCTTTGGGCTTGGCTTAAGGCCACGAGGACCGAGAACCTTACCAAGACGACCAACAACACCCATCATATCAGGGCTTGCGATACATACGTCGAAGTCCATGAAGCCACCCTGGATTTTTTCCATAAGGTCTTCAGCACCAACATATTCAGCACCTGCTGCAAGAGCTGCGTCAACTTTGTCGCCCTTTGCGAAAACTGCTACTCTTACTTTTTTACCTGTGCCGTTTGGAAGAACAACAGCGCCTCTAACCTGCTGGTCTGCGTGACGTGAGTCAACACCGAGACGAACGTGAAGTTCAACTGTTTCATCAAATTTTGCTGTAGCGCCCTTAACTGTGATATCAAGAGCATCTGCAGTGTCATAAAGTTTTGTTCTGTCGATGAGCTTTGAGCTCTCAACATATTTCTTTCCGTGTTTCATAATTCAAAATTCCTCCATTAAAGTGGTTAATCGGATTCTGATTTTTCCTCCCACAAGGAGAATCAGTCTTCTACAGTAACGCCCATGCTACGTGCTGTACCAGCAATCATGCTCATTGCAGTTTCGATTGTTGC
>JAZSHP010000113.1:0-19746 GCA_045533355.1 Candidatus Fimenecus sp. | reverse complement strand
AAAATGGATATGAATCGTAGAGGACGATGCCCACAATCGTCCCGCAGTCGGTCAATAGCACACTTTAGAACGGGACGATGTGGGCATCGTCCCCTACAAGATATGTTGTTCTATATTAACTCCCCGATAAACTCCAATTTTACAAAATAAAAAGAGCAGACCGAATCTGCTCTTAAGATAATTTATGGAAATTTTATATCACACTAATGCAATTAAATATTTACCCAAAACATAGAAAACAGGAATTAAGAGTGCCGGCAAAAGATTTCCCACTCTGATTTTCTTGCCGAATGTAATATTTATACCTACACAGAAGATAAGTGCTGAGCCTATATATGAAAGATAACCGATTAACTCGTCACTTATTACATTACCTGCAAAATGTCCTAATAATGTTATGGCACCCTGATAAACAAAAATAGGAATAGCCGAACAAATTGCACCCAAGCCATATGTAGAAGTCATAATAGCAACAATAACAAGGTCAAGCACTGCTTTTGCAGCAAGCATAGAATAATCTCCTGTAAGTCCGTCCTGAATTGAACCGACAATAGCCATTGCACCTATACAGATAATAAGAGAAGTGTTTACAAATCCGTCAACAAACTTATTGTCCTTTTCAGCGTGTAACATTTTCTTTAATTTCTCTCCCAGTGAATCCATTCTCTTTTCAATGTTGATGAATTCACCCACAAGTCCGCCAAGAACAAAAGAGAAGATAAGGAGCATCGTTCCCTGTGTTTCAATTTTTCCGTCAACAAATGTAAGCATGCCCTGTAATGTGCCTGTTACACCTATAAAAATAGTCGCAACGCCACAAGCAGCCATAAGAGTTTTTTCATATCGCTCTGAAATTCCCTTTTTAAAAAGCAATCCTATCAGACCGCCTAAAAGAACTAAAGCTGTGTTAATTATTGTTCCTAAACCAAACATTTTGTCACATCCAAAAATTTAATGTGCTGATTATATCACTTGTAAAATATTTTTTCAATTAATTTCTTTCTTTTATTGATTATTTCTCTTGAAAATTCAAAAAAATATGTTACAATACATTCATAATGGAGTAGATTGGGGTTTTATTAAATCAAATTTATTTCATGGATGACAAAAAAATGAAGGAGAAATAAAAACTATGGAAATCCTTAACAGTTTTAAAGACTTACTGTTCAGCGACATGATAAACCATTTTGACCCAAAAATGCTTATTATGTGGGCTATCGGTGGACTTCTCATTTTCCTTGCAATCAAAAAGGAAATGGAACCTACACTTCTTTTACCAATGGGATTTGGTGCAATTCTCGTTAACCTCCCATTCTCAGGCGCAATTAATCAGGTGCTTGAAAACGGCGAACACCAGGAAGGCGCATTATCCGTACTTTTTGATGCGGGTATTGCAAACGAGCTTTTCCCACTTATCTTGTTTATTGGTATCGGTGCAATGATTGACTTCGGTCCTTTGCTCTCTAATCCTAAGCTTATGATTTTTGGCGCCGCTGCACAGTTTGGTATTTTCTTCACACTCTGTATGGCATCAATGTTCTTCCCAATCAACGACGCAGCTTCAATCGCTATTATCGGTGCTGCTGACGGCCCTACATCAATCGTTGTTGCTAACAAACTTAATTCTGAATACCTTGGCGCTATCATGGTTGCTGCATATTCATATATGGCACTTGTTCCAATTATTCAGCCACCTGTAATCAAACTTCTTACAACTAAGAAAGAGCGTATGATTCGTATGCCTTACACACAGACAGAAGTTAAGAAGATTACAAGAATTCTTTTCCCAATTGTAATCACAGTTGTTGCAGGTCTTGTTGCTCCTGCATCAGTTTCTCTTGTTGGTTTCCTTATGTTCGGTAACCTTATCCGTGAGTGTGGCGTGCTTAACTCTCTTTCAGAAACAGCTCAGAAGGTTCTTGCAAATCTTATCACAATTTTCCTCGGTATTACAATCGCAACAAAGATGCACTATGAATCTTTCCTTGCTCCTGACACACTTCTCATCCTTGGTCTCGGTCTCTTCGCATTCGTATTCGACACAGCAGGTGGCGTTATGTTTGCAAAGGTTCTCAATATCTTCTTGCCAAAGAACAAAAAGATTAACCCAATGATTGGTGCTGCCGGTATTTCAGCATTCCCTATGTCAGGTCGTATCGTTCATAAAATGGGACTTGCAGAAGACCCTCAGAACTTCCTTCTTATGCATTCAATCGGTGTAAATGTTTCAGGTCAGATTGCATCTGTTATCGCAGGTGGTCTTATCCTCAATTTCTTTATGTAAGGAGAGTGTTAGAATATGTTTACTTCAATTATGGCTTCAGGTATTGATTTTAACCCAATGGCTTTCGTTGACAACCTTTACTATATGGGTATGGGTATGGCCGGTATCATCATTGTTATGGGTGTGCTTATCGGAATTACAACTCTTCTTAACAAAATCTTCTCAAAAACAAAGAAAAAAGATAAAGAAGATAAATAATTATGCCAGCTTGACCGTCAGGAAACTGACGGTCTTTTAATTTTTTGTTAATTTTTTCTTTACATATTGAATATGAATAACTCTTTATGATATAATCGCAATGTATATACACTGGAGGTGTTTTCGTGAAGAATTTTATTGAATATATTGAAGATTCCTGTAAAAATATAAAGGACTCGAATTTGTCATACAAATACAAAAAACGACTTCTTGACCAAATGACAGAGCGTGCAAATGAGGTAACTGCAACCGGATTGCGTGACGAAAAAGTTATTGCCGACTTATTGGCTGCCGAGTTCCCGAATATTGAGGAAAACTATTATGTTTATGAAAAAGCAGAAAAGAAAAAAGCAAGAGCAAATTTTTTAAGAAAGCTTTTTACTGTGAGCGGTGTTATTTATTTCATCGCAATATTTCTTACTTACTTCTCTGTTAGCAAGGCAACCGGTGAATGGGGCAAATCATGGCTTATTATTGTTGGCGGCATCTTTTCTATGATAATTTTCTATGTAAGCTTTTTGATTAAGCGTTTATACCATTGGCATAGATTTTTACATCCTCTTGCAAGAGTTTTAATCGCAGCATGTATAATGCTTGCATCCGTCTTTACTTTCCTTTTTGTTCTTATGATGGTTAATCCGGGCTTCAGTTGGATTATCGTTATTATGGGTGTGCTTCTCTGTTTTGTGGGGGATTTGATTTTTGCCTTTGCTACAAAGCAGAAATTCCGTACAATTTCTCTTTTCCTCTATATGCCTGCAATTTTTACAATGCTTTACATTATTCTTGCAGGTATCGGATTGATTTCATGGCTTACCGGTTGGCCACTTATCTTTTTGGGGATTATAGCAGATGCAATCATTGCCATGGCTATTGCAGGTCACAATGCAAAATACTTTATGTACAAACAGGAGGCTGAGGAATAATGGAACGTAAGTTAAACGCTGAGTTATGGGATAAGATGCATTATCTTTTCCGAGACTTTAACGACCGTATGGTTCACGTTGAGCTTGATTATGACTTTGTCCCTGACATTGAAGCTTTAAAAACAGTTATCATCTGCGCTTTCGAAAAAGCACCTGTTCTGCACTCAAAGTTTGTGAACAAAAAAGTCAGTACACACTGGGAAGTTATGCCTTACAAGATAGAGGATGTTTTTACAGTAGAATATCCGGACGATATGGAGTATGCTATTGATAATTTCCTTACTCAGTACATTCCACCCGAGAGTAGCATCCAAATGAAGCTTGCTCTTTTTATCAAGGATGGTAAAAGTACTCTTTGTATGGTAGAAAATCATATGTGTATGGACGGTGGAGACCTTAAATATTTCTTACAGGCTTTCTGCGAGAATTATACTAATTATGTTGATAATGGTATAAGTCCTATTGACTTCAGAACGGGCTCTCGTTCATATACTGATGTTTATTCAGGTTTTTCACAAACTGAATCAGGCGTTGCTAAAAGACTTTTCAAGAATATCAACGCTCGTGATGACCATAAATTCCCGCTTACATCAGATAACATCCGTGATAAGTCATTTATTGCGAGAAGAAAATTCAGCGAAGAAACTCTTGCTAAACTCAAAACAAAAGGCAAAGAGCTTGGTGCCACAGTAAACGAAATGCTTCTTACTGCATATTTTTACAGTGTTTACGAATTAGCTGATTTTTCACCAAGTGACCAGGTTATGATTTCCAGTGCCATTGACCTTCGTCGACATATGGACAGTGTGGAAGATAAGGGTTTTACAAACCACACTGCATGGATGCAATGTGCTATACCTGAACGTGGCAGAGATATTTTTGAAACTGTTCAGTATGTTGTAAGAAGCTCAAACAGATTTAAAAAAGACAAATTTATGGGACTTTACGGATTACCTTTGCTTAACTTCGGATACAGCATACTCCCTCACGCAGCAAGTGAAGAAATTATTAAAATTGGTTATTCAAATCCATATATGGCAATGAGCAATATCGGTATCCTTAACGGAAAGCACTTTTCTCTTTCCGGAAACGAGCCAACAGACGCTTTCATGTCCGGTGCTGTAAAATACAAGCCATTTGTGCTCCTTACAGCAACCACCTATAAAAATGTAATTACACTTTCAATGTGCGTTCGCGGAAACGAAAAAGATAAGGTAATTGTAAACAATTTCTTCGACCTTATGGAAAAAAATATCAATACACTTATCGGCGAATAAAAACTATAACGGATAGACAAATAGTCTGTCCGTTAATTTTTTATAAAAAGTCATAAAAACCCTATTGACAGTCACGTGAACCCGTGATATAATCGAGTTACCATATAAAAGGAGGTGGAGTAGATTGGAATATATACCGGGAACAACATTAACCTTTAATACTGTTGCAGCAGACAATTGTTTTTCGCTGATTGCTCCGCTATTAACCGTTACAAAAGGTCTTACTCTTGCACAGGTCAAAGAGTTAACGGGACTTGAAACTTCTACAATTCAGAACTGGATAAAACGCGGATGGGTGAAAAATCCTGAAGAAAAACGATATGGCGAAGAACAGACAATGCGTATTATTCTTATTAATATGATGCGTGGTTCAATGCAGCTTGAGCAGATTGCCTTTCTTATGAGCTATATCAACGGTTCTGTTGAAGATCGTTCAGACGATATTTTGCCTGATAGAGAATTATTCAACATTTTATGCAGTATAATTTACGAGTGCGAACAAAAATCACTTTATGACACAACTGAAATTGATGTCGCAATAGAATCGCACATCAAAAATGTTACGGTACGCGACGATATTTCAAGGTCAAAGCTTAAAACTGCGTTAAGAGCAATGGTACTTGCAATTCTTTCAACAAGAATGAGAGATTTGGCACAAAAAGCATTTATGGAGCTTGGGGAGGTCATTTAAAATGGTAAATCTTTATGTATCAATCTCACCAAAAGAAACTGCAAAACTTATCAATAGCACTATCACCAACAATTCCGTCACAGGGGAATTGATTGACGAATATGTAAGTGACACAGAAAACGGCACTTCGGTAATTGTTCAGATTTATGAAAAATATTATTACCGTGTAAATAACCGACTTACTCTTACTGTTGTTATTGATAATGTTTCAGGCAGAACACACATCCACGCTATAGGCGGTGGTGGCAGTCAGGGAGTTTTCTTCCGATTGGACTATGGTTCTTCAGAAAGTTTTGAGGACAGTATTTACAATGCAATTTACCAATACATTATAAAATAGGAGGAAATTATTATGCAAAAAGAATATAAAATTATAGAAGTAAAACTCAGTGAAGCCGAAACCAAAATGAACGATATGGCTAAACTCGGATGGGAAGTTGTAAGCACAGATACTTATTTTAATGGTGTGGCACATACAAAAGCAGGAACACCAATGCTCATCGTTTTCGAAAGAGAAATTGAAGAAAAATAAAACAATGAAGGAGAGATGGTATGGAATATCTTATAGCCAATCCGTGGATAATCTGGCTTGCAGTCGGCATATTCTTTTTGATTGTTGAACTGATTACATCGTCACTTGTTTCAATCTGGTTTGTACCATCAGCAATTATTACCTGTCTGTTGTCTTTCATTATAGACAGTTTTTGGATACAGGTAGCAATTTTCGTTGTTTTAAGTGCAGTGTTTATGGTTATTTGTCGCAAAATATACAATAAACACATAAAAAAGCCTGTTAATGATATTGACCAAAACGAGAAGCTTTTAGGTAAAGCAGCAACAGTTACAGAGGATACAAACAGTATTACGGGAAGAATACTCGTGGGAGATGTTTATTGGAAAGCTGTTTCAGAAAGTGGTGAAACTCTCCCGAAAGGAGAAACAGTAATAATAAAGAGTGTCAATGGAACAACTCTTACAATAAATAAAAATTAAAAAAGGAGAAATCTTATGGAATTATTAATTATACCTGTTATTTTAATCGCTATTGTTATAGCAGTCATAGTTGCAAATGTTCGTATCGTTCCACAAGCAAATGCTTTTGTTGTTGAAAGACTTGGTGCATATCATTCAACATGGGACACTGGTCTTCACGTAAAAATTCCGATTATCGACCGGTTAGCCAAAAGAGTAAGTCTTAAGGAAGCTGTTGTGGACTTCCCACCACAGCCTGTTATTACAAAAGATAATGTTACAATGTCAATTGATACCGTTGTTTTCTATCGAATAGTTGACCCCAAACTTTATACTTATGGCGTTGAAAAACCGATGATGGCTATTGAAAATCTTACAGCCACAACTCTTCGTAATATTATCGGTGACCTTGAGCTTGACGCAACTCTTACATCAAGAGATACCATCAATTCAAAAATTACAGAAGTTCTTGATGAGGCAACAGATGCCTGGGGCATTAAAATCAATCGTGTTGAACTGAAAAACATTATGCCTCCAAGAGAAATTCAGGATTCAATGGAAAAGCAGATGAAAGCTGAACGTGAACGTCGTGAAAAGATTCTTCAGGCTGAAGGTGAAAAGAAAGCAGCTATACTTGTTGCAGAAGGTGAAAAGGAATCTGCAATTCTTCGTGCAGATGCTATTAAAGAATCCAAAATTCGTGAGGCTGAAGGTGAAGCTGCAGCAATCATTAAAATTCAGGAAGCAACTGCTGCAGGTATCGAGATGATAAACAAGGTAAATCCAAGCCAAGAATTCATCAGCATTAAAGCCCTTGAATCATTTGAAAAGGCTGCCGATGGTAAGGCAACAAAGATTATTATCCCATCAGAGATTCAGGGACTTGCAGGACTTGCAACTTCCTTAACAGAATTAGCAAAGAAAGACTGATTAAAACTTAACAGCATGTAGTGGGGCAGGAGTTTTTCTCCTGCCCTTCTTATTTCAATATGCAAATTATAATTTGTCGAGAAGATGATTCGTAGGGGACGGCGTCACAACCTGTGCGATAAACTCCGATTTATCAAATAAAATACTCCTTAACGTATATTACTTAATCTTTTACCAAAAATAAAATCGGTGATGAAAATGAATAAAGAAAACAAAAACTATATAAACCAATTGGAAGAAAACGCAACATATATCCCCGACAATCCTGAAACACCGTCCGAAATGTTGAATAAATACGGAACTTATGAAATTCAACCAACCGGGGAGACCGACAATGAATTTCCAACCATTTCACAAGGACTACCAAAGTCCGCAAAAAAGCCCACAACCAAGCCTATAAACCACTCAAAAGAAAGTTCTGTTTAAAAATATTTAATTTTTTGAAAAAAATGCTTGACAGTGTCGATTTCCTTTGCTATAATATCTCTTGCGTTCGAGAGAACGACCGATATGCGAGAGTGGCGGAATCGGCAGACGCGCACGTTTGAGGGGCGTGTGGTAATCCCGTACGGGTTCAAGTCCCGTCTCTCGCACCAAAATAGAGAAATCACTTTTGTGGTTTCTCTATTTTTTATGTATGAATATACTAAAGCACTTGAAAACGAGAGGGCTTTGGTGCAAAAAATTTATATCAAAACTATTATAGTATAGTACAAAATTCGAGGGAAATATGAAGCCGAATATTATTTTTTATTTTTCTGACCAACAGCGTTGGGACACGGTTAACGAAATACTCATGCCAAATGTTTATGAACTGAGTAACGAAGGCTTACTTTTTGAAAATTGCTTTACCTGTCAACCTGTTTGCGGGCCTGCTCGTGCCTGTCTTCAAACAGGTCAGTATGCTACTGAAAATCATTGCTACTGGAATGGTATTCCATTAGAAGAAAGCACAAAAACCTTGGCTGACCATTTTAATGAAAACGGATATGATACCGCATATATCGGTAAATGGCATCTTGCCTCGGACCGTTATCCAAACAAAGGTGTCCACTGTGAAAAAACTGCTGTACCGGTTGAAAGACAAGGAAATTACAAATATTGGCGTGCTGCAGATATCCTTGAATTTACCTCACACGGCTATGACGGATATGTTTTTGATGAAAAAGGGAACAAAATTGACTTTACCGGATATCGTGCGGATTGTATAAATGATTTTGTACTTGAATATATCAACAATCACGACGACAATAAACCGTTCTTTATGTTTGTCTCACAGCTTGAGCCACATCACCAGAATGACCACGGACATTTTGAAGGTCCAAAAGAATTGCTTGAACAATTCATCAATTATCCCTTACCCGAGGATTTAACATTCCTTAAAGGCAATTATAAAAAAGAATATCCCGATTACCTTGCGGCAATAAATTCCTTGGATACCAATGTAGGTAAGCTTATTAAAACACTTAAAGACAAAGATATATATGACAATACCATTATTGTTTATACAAGCGACCACGGGTGTCACTTTAAAACAAGAAATGCGGAATATAAGCGTAGCTGCCATGACTCAAGCACACATATTCCTCTTGTTTTTGGTGGTGGTGCAATCAAGAAAAAAGGCACTGTAAATCAGCTTGTCAGTCTTATTGACCTGCCCCCCACTCTGCTTGACTTAGCAGGAATTTCAATTCCGGAAAGCTACTCCGGAAATATTCTCCCCATAAATGAAGAAAACACACCTGAAAGAGATTGTGTTTTCATTCAAATCAGTGAATCTCAAATCGGCAGAGCAGTGCGAACAAAGGATTGGAAATACTCGGCTCGTGCTATAGGCTCCGGTATGCTTAAACACAGCTCAAGGGTATATTACGATGACTTTTTATATGATTTGAAAAATGACCCATACGAAAAAAACAATCTCGTGTCAAATAAAAATTACAAAGATAAAATTCAGGAAATGCGAAAGTTGCTTTCAAGAGAAATGACAAAAATAGGAGAAGAAAAACCAAAATTCCGAAAGCCCTTAAAACTGTTTAAAAAATCTTGACTTAATTTTCTTTCAATAATATAATAAACTGTAATTTCTGATGTAAAGAGGTGAATCCGAATGCAAAAGCTGTACAAAAATCTTCTAACTATAATCAAATCTGTGCTTACTGAAGTACCGGTAACTATTGAAGATGAATTGAATTATAAAGAGCTTTATTTGTTAAGCAAAAAGCATCAGATTACACCGCTTGTTTATGATGGGTTATACAAAATCAAGGGCAATTTTAATGGCACCGAGCAATTCAAAAATCTTACTCTGCCATTATTATTAATTGACCAAAATCAGCTTGCTTGCCTTAAGCAGATTGAAACTGTATTTGCCCAAAACGAAATTGATTATATGCCTTTAAAAGGTAGTTCAATCAAAGCTCTTTATCCAATGCCTGAATTCAGATTGATGGGTGACCTTGACCTTTTAATCAAGGAATCTCAATATCCGAAAATAAAGGATATTCTCGTGCCTCTTGGATATGTTGAACAACTGGAATCCGACCACGAATTAATCTGGAAAAGCAAGTCCGGAATCACAATTGAACTCCACAAGCGTTTGATTCCGTCATATAACGACGACTATTATTCTTATTATAGTAATCCTTGGGAAAAGGCTGTTCTCGAAAACAATCATAGGTTCTCAATGACCAATGAAGATGAATATTTATACATCTTTACCCATCTCACAAAGCATTATCGTGATGGGGGAATCGGATTGCGACATATGATTGATATCTGGTATTACAAAATGAAGCATCCGTCCCTTGATATGGACTATATATACAACGAGCTTCAGAAGTTGGAATTAAAGGATTTCCATCAAAATATATCCGATACCCTGGATGTGTGGTTTAATGACAAAGAAGATACCGAATTGTCGGACCATATTACAGAAAGAATTATAACAAGCGGGTCTTTTGGATTAAGTGAAATCAAAAAGACTGCTTATGCAGCTCGGTTAAGTGCAAAGGAAGCTTCTGCTTCTTCCGCTAAAAAGAAAACACTTTTAAGACTTATTTTTCTTCCGTTTGACATAATGAAAGAAAAATATCCTGTGCTCAATAAAGCACCATTCCTCCTGCCGATTATGTGGGTTGTAAGATGGGTAGATGCAATTTTGCACAAACGCAAATCCATTTCTTCAAATGCTGCGCAACTCTCTAAAATCAACACCGCTGTGGTTGATTCATATAACGAAGAATTAAAAAAGGTAGGATTAAAATTTCACGCAAAAAAATAATCGTCAGAACAGCTATTCACCCCTGAAAAGGGTGTGTGGCTGTTTTTTTGTTCAACACATTTTATATAAATGTATTATTTCTGTCGATGATATTGAAATGCATTTTTTTAAAATGTTATAATCTCAAAAAGGAGGAATTATTATGAAAAAACTTTTATCTTTATTTTTATGTTTTGTTTTGCTTTTCACCCTGTGCATCCCTGCATTTGCTTGTATAACGGGCAATGAAACCTATGATGATAATCTGGAGGAGTTACAAAATCAATTCTTATATGGTGAAGGTCCTGAAACAAATGGCTACACTATCGATTACAGATACTTTTCACCTGTTCAAGAAGCTGATGATACAAAATATCCTCTTGTAATATGGCTTCACGGTATGGGGGATGGTGCAGAAGAAGGAAAACAAGTAAAGGCAAGTGATATCGCATTCTGGACTTCCGATGATTTCCAGGCACGTTTCAAACACACTAACGGAGCATTCATTTTTGCACCTCGTTCACTCGAAGAAGATAATATTTACTGGTCAGACGACCTTATTTATCCTTTACGAGCTGCAATAGATGATTTTATTGCAGAAAACAAGGAAAATATCGACCTTAGCCGAATATATATCGGCGGATATTCAATGGGTGGTAAAATGACATTGAAAATGGCTGTAGCATATCCAGAACTTTTTGCTGCTATTTTCCCAATCTGTCCTGCATGGACTCCATCAGCAAATCAGGCTGAATTAATTTCTGATATTCCGGTATGGATTACAAGCGGTGTTTTTGACCCTCTTGTTAACTACTTTTTCTCAGTACGCAAAACCTGGAAAAACATTATTTCTACTAACAATTCTCCTGCCGATTGCAGATTCTCCACCTTGCTTTTTGTAAGATTTCCAAGCGGAAACCCAACTTCAAGCTCACATCACTCTTGGTTTGCTGTAAATTATGATATGTTCAGTTCAGAAAACGGGAAATATCCGTTTATGAGAACAATAAACGGCGAAGGAAATGTGGTAAATCTTACATATCCCGACGGCATGATTTCCTGGCTTTCAGGATTCACAAGTGAATACGACGGTTCACCTGCTACAGACAGTGGAAACCTATAAAACAAAACCTCACAGCTTTATAGAGCAGGGTTACTAAGGACAGAAAAACTATTGGGAGACACTTTGTAAAGAAGTGCTCCCAATTTTTTTTATAAAAAAGTGACACTTTCGGATTGAAAGTGTCATAGTGGGTTATATACTTTGAAAGCAATTATACCAATCTGAAAACATTTTCTTCGGTATGTATAAGTGATATTGCTTCGCAGTTATATTTTTGATAAATCAAAAGTGATATTGAAGCCTTGCGGCTTCAGTGTTATTTTATTCGCATAAAACTGTCCGAAGGACAATAACACTGTGCAAAGCAAAATAAAACTGCGAAGCAATATCACTCGCTGTATGGCGAATAAAACTGCCGAGTGTCCTTACGAACACTCGGCTATACTGTGAGGTAATTTTTTATCCTGTTTACATTGCTTATTCAAAACACTTGATTACATCTGAGCCCTTTTTTACAAACGCAATGAATTCTTCAATATTTGCTGTTATATCATAAGTACCCTTCGTGTAAACTGACATATCTTTTGTGAGAATCCACTCACCCTCCGGAATGTAAACTGTTTTAACTGTTTGTCCTTGTTTTACAATAGGTGCAAAAATAATTTCGTCGCCAAACATATACTGACTATCAAGTGTATAGCAAACTTCGTCATCCGGGTAATGAAAAAACATTGGTCGCATAATCGGATAACCCTTTTCACTTGCTATATCCATTTGTTTTTGAATATACGGCCTTAATTTTTCACGGATGAAAATAAGATTTTTAAGTATATGGAAATTCTCGTCACCAAAACTCCAGATTTCATTAGGGTCTCCTGTTGGCTCTTTCAAATCAGGATTTGGCTCAAAATGACGATTTCGCGAGCCGTGAAGTCGCATAACAGGGCTGAAAAGTCCAAACTGGAACCAACGGACAATAAGCTCCTTGAAAAAATCGCTTGTAATGTCGGCACCATAAAATCCACCAATGTCAGTATTCCACCAAGGGATTCCGCACATGGACATATTAAGTCCGCCTTTTACCTGATGTTCAAGGCTTTCAAATGTTGACTCAATATCACCTGACCAGACAAGAGATGCAAATTTCTGACTACCCAAATATGCACAACGAGTAAGAGTGATAATATCATCTCTGCCAATAGATTTAAAGCCATCATAAGCCATCTTTGAATAGTAATACGGATACAAGAGAGCAACCATATCGGCTCTGCCTTTATACCAGATAAGGTTATCGAAATGCTCAGGATGAATTTCAGGCTCTGCCTCGTCAAACCAAAGGGCGTCAACACCATTATCAATATAATTTTCCTTTAATTTGTTCCATACATAATCTCTTGTGGCAGGATTTGTAACATCAATTTCACCTTGCCAACCATAGAAATCAAAAACTCTGTCGGGACCACGGGCAGTACGCATAAGCATATTATTATTTCTCATATAGTGATAGTTTTCACTACCACCATTAATAGTCGGCCACATTGAAACAATAAGCTTCATATTCATACTATGAAGTTCATCTGCCATAGCCTTTACATCAGGCCAGTATTTAGGGTCGAATTTATAGTCACCCTGTTCGGTCCAATGAAAATAGTCAGCAATAATTGCTGAAACCGGAATGCCTAACTCATTATATTTTCTTGCAACTGACAGAAGCTCCTCCTGTGTTTCATAACGGAGTCGGCTCTGCCAGAATCCTGTCGCCCATTCAGGCATTTTTGGTGCAAGGCCTGTGAGCTCCGCAAGGGTTGTACAAACTTCTTGTGGATTTCCTGCCATTACAACAAAATCCATAAATTTACAACAATCACAACTCCACCGAGTTCTGTTATTTGATAATTCGCAAAGACCTGTAGACGGATTATTCCACAAGAAACCATATCCCAACGATGAATAAACATAAGGAATGGTGCATTTTGCATTTACATTGCGAATGTCGATTGATGAGCCCTTAAGGTCAAATTCGTTGTCCCAACTGTGACCTAAACCAAAGAAATGCTCGTCCTTATTTGGTTCAAACATTACACGAGCCGACCACAGTCCACTACCCTTGTTATCAAAATGACGGAAATTGCTGTTAAAAGTAAGTTCCGGCTTTTCCTCAAGGATTTTCTTGTTGTTTATATAAAAAGTCAGTTTACCGTTTGATTCAAGCTTTACTTTTAAAGTACCGCAAGTAAGAGTTACACAATTATCAAACTCTTCGATTTCAGCATTGGCACCTTGAGGCATAAGTGTATAGTTCTCCTCAATTACCTGACAGTCAGGAAACGACTGAAAACGGATTGCATTATTTCCGCAGGCACTGATTCTGATGAGTTCTGTATATCGCATTAAAAACAATTCGCTTTTGCCTATTGTTAGATTGTTCATAACACTATCTCCCATAAAGTCCGAATTTTTATAGCTCTTCTCCTGTAATCGGATTTACTATATTTTTATATATGGCATGATATGTACTGGAAATATATTTATCCACATGCAATGAACCAAAATACCATTTTTTGAATCTGCAGTTTGATGAAAGCTCTTCAAAATAAGCGTTCAATGCACTGACACGAAACTCCGCCGGGTCATTGATGTTCAGGAAATTCTTGACCTTTAACGGTGGCTCGTGAGTTACAATTATGTCTATGTTGTATCCGGCAACTTCAAGATTCTCTGCGCCCTCAAGCAATTCTTCTTGTGTTGGAAGCTCATCCTTTGACCAGGCATTCACATCGCGACGGATATCAATGTCTGAGCTTTCTCCGCCACCCATAGTAAAAACTTTTCTGCGGTCTATTTCATAAACCTGTCCGCGCATAAGATGATAAAGATTTCCGTGTATCTTATGCACCTTTCCACCATTCCACTGGCTTACCTCATAATTATTTAACAATTCAAAATTTTCGTGAGTTCCATCCACAAAACAAATATTATATTTTCTTTTACCTAAAGATATAAGGTATTTCTGCTCTGCCGCAGTGTTATCCCAAAGAAATCCAAAATCTCCGCAAATAATCAGGGTATCCCCTTCTTTCAATTTGCGTAATTTGTATTTTGATAACCTCTTTCGGTCCCCGTGAATATCTCCTGTAACATATATCATTTTTCTTTTTCCCTCTTAAAAATTTTTATATTTATTATTGGATATTGATTATAAATGTGTTATACTCTATTATATACAATTATAAGCATTTTTCAAGTGGGTGATTTTGTGAAGAAATTTTTGTCTGTGATACTTGTTATCACAATTTTAATATGTTCATTTACAATAAGTGCAAGCGCGTCCTTCAATTCGCTTTTAGAAACCGAGTCCGAAATTGTTCTTCTAGTAAGTTTGGACGATGGGACCGTTATTCTGGATAAAAATGCTGATAAGCGCTCTGCACCTGCATCTCTCACAAAAATAGTTACTTGTATGCTTGTGCTTGAAAAATGTCCGGATTTGTCAGCAAAAATTACATGCAAGAAAGAATGCCTCGCAGGACTTCACGAAAAAAATGCAGTAACCGTTGGTATTCTTGCCGGAGAAACCCTCACCATCAAGGATTTGTTATATTGTATGATGCTCCCTTCTGCTGCTGATGCTACAAATATCCTTGCTGATTATGTGGGCGGCGGAATTGATAATTTTGTGGTTATGATGAACGAATTTGTCAGCAATCTGGGTTGTAACAGCACCAAATTCGTAAATCCGCATGGGCTTGATGAAGAACCAAACGGCTATACAACAGCAAACGATTTATATAAAATTACAAAATATGCTCTTGAAAACAATACTTTTAAAGAAATCACCAGCACAAGAAAATATGATGTTGCTCCTACGGACAAATATCCTCACACAAGATATCTTCATAATACAAACAAAACAATGAATCCCGGTATTCCTGACTATTATCACAAGGCGGTCACCGGTGTTAAAACAGGTACTACCGACGCTGCAGGTCGTTGCCTTATTTCAACCGCATCTCAGGATGGATACAACTATATGCTCATTGTTATGAATGCCCCGCAATATGACATTGACAATGATGGAGTTGAAGAAAACGTCGCCCTTACCGATACTAAAAAGATATATAACTGGGCATTTGAAAACATTGAATTGACAAAGGTAACAAACACAAACGATGTTATAACGGTTGTCGATGTTAAGTACAACAGTAAAATTGACCACCTTCGTCTTCTCCCTGCAGAGGAAATTTCTGCTCTTGTTCCTATCGGCACAGAGTCAGGAAGCCTCGTTGTACGAGCTATTGAGGGTGAAACAGAATCTCCTGCAAAGGCACCTATCAAAAAGGGAGATGTTCTCGGAAAAGCAGAAATACTTTATGGTGACACCGTCGTCGGAATGGTTGACCTTGTTGCAGCAGAAGATGTAAAATTCAACATTTTTGTATGGATTTTTGAAATGATTAAAACACTCTTCTCAACGCTCATTTTCAAAATACTTTTTGCTGTAGCAGTAGTGCTAATTATTATTTATATTCTTCTTATAATCCGAAAAAACAGAATCAAAGCAAAACGCAAAAAATTAAGAATTGTAAAAGGCTGATACAGATATGAAACTTTCTTTAATTGTTCCTTGTTATAACGAACAAGATAATATATTTCCATTCTTTGAGGAGACAGCAAAGGCTTTTCAGGAATTGCCAAAAGTAATAAAATCCATTGAAATTATTTTTGTGAACGACGGAAGCTCTGACCTTACATCACAAAAGTTAAAAGAACTTTATGAGTCATATTCATCCGTGGTTTCGGTTGTTGAATTTTCTCGTAATTTTGGTAAGGAAGCTGCTATGCTTGCGGGTCTTCGTCATGCTCATGGGGATTTTATAACAATTATTGATGCTGATTTACAACAACGTCCTGAATTTGTTGTGGATATGGTTAAACATCTTCTTGAAAATGAAGATTGTGATATGGTTGCTGCTTATCAGGCCGAAAGAATCGAAGGAAAAGTGTTGTCATTTTTCAAAAAGATGTTCTACAAATGCATCAACCTGACAAGCGAAACAGATTTTTATCAGGGTGCAAGTGATTTCAGAACCTTCAGGAAAAAAGTTGCCGAAGCCATTATTTCATTACCTGAATACTATCGATTCTCCAAGGGCATTTTCTCCTGGATTGGCTTTGATACATTTTATATGCCATACAAGGTGGAAGAACGTCATTCCGGCAAATCGAAATGGTCTTTTTTCAAGTTTTTCAAATATGCAATTGATGGTATTATTGCTTTCACCACTTTGCCGTTAAAAGTTTCCACATGGATGGGTATCCTCACATTTATGGCATCAATACTTTATATGTTTGTTGTTATTATTCAAAAGCTTTTCTTTGAAGTAGATGTACCCGGTTATGCTACAATAGTTGTTTTAATCCTCTTCCTTGGTGGCTTACAGCTTCTCCTTCTGGGAGTTGTCGGAGAATATCTTGCACGAACTTACATTCAAGGTAAAAACCGACCCGTATATATTGAAAAAAAGGTGCTTAAAGCGAAAAAGAAGTCATCAGAAAAGGATTTTGACATTGAATAAAATCATTAATTTGTATAAAAAGTATAAAGAACTTATAAATTACATTATTGTTGGCGGTCTGACCACCGTTGCAAGTATGGCTATCTTTTATGGTAGCACATGGACTTTTCTGGATGGCAACGACGCATTTCAATTGCAGGTCGCAAACGTTATCTCGTGGATTGGTGCTGTAGTCTTTTCCTATATTGCCAACAGATTGTTTGTTTTTGAAAGCAAAAGCTCCAAGATAGTTAAAGAATTTATAGCATTTATTTCTTCAAGATTGCTTACTCTTCTTCTGGATATGGGCACAATGTGGTTGCTGTCAACTATTCTCAATGTAAATTATAATATATCAAAAATAATTGCTATGGTGTTAGTCACAGTGGGAAATTATGTGATAAGCAAATTTTTGGTATTTAAAAAGGGTGAAAAATAAAGGGGGATTCGTAATGTCAGAGAGAAATGACATTCCAAGAGCAAAATCACCAAAAGACGTTGGTGTTTCTGCAAAGGTTATTAAAGCTTTTTTAGATGATGGAGCAAAAAAAGGCTATGAATTTCACAGCCTGATGGTCATCCGTCACGGTAAGGTTGCCGTTGAGTGGTATAATGAGCCATACAACAAAGATACTCCTCAGGCTGTTTACTCGGTGAGCAAATCGTTCACTTCAACTGCTATTGGCTTTGCCATTAACGAGGGGCTCATTTCCCTTGATACAAAAGTTGTGGATATTTTTCCCGATTATGCACCAAAGAAGCCGGACTCTCGTTTTGAGAAGCTTACTGTGCAGAATCTTCTGAGAATGTCCTCAGGTAAACAACCAAGTTTCCTTTCTGACAAAAGCAAAGTTGACTGGATTAAGGATTTCATAAATTCTCCATGGGTTTTTGAACCGGGTGAGAAATTCCTTTATATCAATGAAAATATTTTTATGCTCTCAGCTATTATCAACCGTGTAACAGGAATGAGCATGAGAGAATATCTTGAGCCTCGTCTTTTTAAACCTCTTGAGATAGATTTTCCTTTCTGGGAAACCGACCGCAACGGTATTGAAGCCGGTGGATGGGGACTTTATATTAAAACGGAAGATATTGCAAAACTTACACTCTGTTACCAGCAAAAAGGTGTTTATAATGGTATTCAGGTCATCCCTGAAGAATGGACAGCTGAAGCAACAAAGAAGCAAATTGACAACGAATATAACAGACCCGACACAGATGCATCCTGTGGATATGGCTATTGCTTCTGGAAAAACAGCATTGACGAAGACTCTTTCCGTGCGGATGGTATGTTCTCTCAATTTGGTATCGGTATTCCAAAATATGATGCAACTGTTGTTCTTACATCTGCCGTTACTGATGAAACAGGTTGTCTTGACTTCCTTTTCAACTATTTCCCAAAAGCATTTGAAGAAACAGATGATGAAAGTGAAAATGTTGAAAACACTTGTGTTGAACCATTATATCCAAGTGACCGTCCCGCAATGGAGAACGTCATCAAAGACAGATATATTAAATTCCGAAAGAAGCTTCTCCTCAATCTTACAGGATTTCAGTTAAGTATTCTTCCAATGGCAGTTACATATATGCTTACGGACAAGCCCGGTAATATCGATATGGTCAAATTTGATTTCGACGAAAAAGAATGCCGAATGAAATGGTCAGAGGGTATGGAGACCAACACAATTATATTAGGTCTTGACGGAAGATATCGTTATTCAAAAATCACTCTCGGTAATATTGATTTCACAGTTTGTGCAAACGCAATGTGGCTTGATGACGAAAGTCTGCTTGTTACAATAAGACCTATTCAGACTGTTGCAAAGAGAAATCTTATTTTTGAATTCAAGCCAAAAGATAAGGTTGTTATGATTCCGTCAAGCTCACCATCAGGTGCCGAAATCCTTAACAATCTCGGTGGTTTCTTTGAGCAGATGATTCCAAACAAAACAATTCTGAAAATTTTCAACAAAGCAATGACATATGCACCTAAAATCCTTGAACCAAAGCACTACGGAAAGTTTATTGAGAAATAATAAGAAACTCCACTTGTCAATTTAACAAGTGGAGTTTTTTCTGTACTATTCAAAAAATTCTTCTTCAACTTTTGCACAAAGGTAATGATAAATCGGCAAGTGATATTCCTGAATTTTGTATGTTTCATTTGATGGGACGCAAATTGTCACAGTTGCCATATCCTTTATTTTCCCACCGCCACAACCTGTTAACGCAAGTGTTTTTACACCGATATATTTTGCGACCTCAACTGCTTTAAGTACATTTTCTGAATTGCCGGATGTGGAAACAGCAATCAGCACATCATTTTCTTTTGCATAGCCATAAACCTGTTGAGCAAATACATAATCAGGGTCAAGGTCGTTATTAAAAGCCGTCATTAATCCGGTCTGACTGCAAAGAGAAATCGCAGATAAAGCTCCCTGAAGATTTTCTTTTAATTCAGTTGGCAGTCTATCATCGGTTATCTTTCTTTTACAAAGAAAGCCTTTCATCAATTCACCCACAATATGCTCACAATCGGCAGCACTACCACCATTACCGCAAACTAGAACTTTTCCGTTGTTTTT
>JAZSHP010000125.1:0-9546 GCA_045533355.1 Candidatus Fimenecus sp. | reverse complement strand
CGATGCCCACATCGTCCCGTTCCAAAGTGTACTATTGACCTGCTTCGAGACAATGTAGTGATCGTCCTCTACATTTATCACCATATTGGTTTTATTATATAGTCGCAACGCAGTTCCAAAATTCTGAATTCTGAATTCTGCATTCATCCCTATAAACTCCAATTTGCTTGTTTTCTCTATCAAAATTTACATATAAAATATTAAAAAATATCTATTAATTTTTAGAAATATATGGTATGATGTAATCTGTATAAATATATTTATTCATTATTGAAAGAAGATGAAGTCTTAATGAGTAAAAAATGTGATGTGCTGATTATAGGTTGCGGTGTTGCAGGGCTTAATACAGCACTTTCATTACCTGAAAACCTTAACATTACAATTCTTGCAAAAAAGAGCAATACTGACTCTAATTCATCACTTGCACAGGGTGGTGTTGCGGCTGTTCTTGACTTGGAAAATGACAGTTATGAACTGCATATAAATGACACTATGATTGCAGGTAAACATGCAAATGACATTGAGGCAGTAACAACTCTTGTAGAAGAAGGACCTGCCGAAATATATAAAATCATTGATTACGGTGTTGAGTTTGACAAACGACCGGACGGAGAACTTAATATGACTCTTGAAGGTGGCCATTGTCGAAGACGAATTGTTCATCACAAGGATACAACAGGTGCTGAAATGGTTCGTGCAATGGTGCTTGAAGCACAAAAGAGAAAGAACATCATTATTATTGAAAACACACCTGTGTTCAAGCTTACAAGAGTAAAGAGTGGTATTTGTGCTCATATTTTGACGGAAGATGGTCAGGACGAAATTTTTTCAAGCTATTGTGTTCTTGCAACAGGTGGTATAGGTCGAGTTTATAAATATACAACTAACCCAAAGGTTGCAACAGGTGACGGAATCCGTCTTGCATTTGAACTTGGTGCCCGAATTAAAGATTTAAGTTACGTTCAGTTCCATCCTACTGCATTTAATTCTGATGATAACGAACAGTTTTTAATCAGTGAAGCTGTCCGTGGTGAGGGCGCATATCTTCTTAATTGTAATAAAGAAAGATTTATGCATCGTTATGATGAACGACTCGAATTAGCTCCTCGTGATGTGGTTTCAAAGTCAATTATTATCGAGTCACGAAGAACAGGTAGCAATAACTTTTATCTTGATATTACTCATCGTGATAAAGAATATCTGTTGAACAGATTTCCGGGTATTCACAAAGGTTGCTTAAAGTACAATGTGGATATTACAAAGGATTTGATTCCTATTTTCCCTTGTCAGCATTACCTTATGGGTGGTATTGAGGTTGATTTGAATTCGCGAACAACAATTTCACGACTTTATGCAGTTGGTGAATGTTCAAATACAGGTGTTCACGGAAAAAATCGTCTTGCAAGTAATTCACTTTTGGAAGCACTTGTTTTCGGTAAACGCTGTGCTGATGATATTGTTCGTTGTATTGATATGAAATACCCTGAGGTGCAGATTACCGAAATAGAAAAGCAAGACCTTAACGGTGCACCACTATTCAAGGGTGTTCGTACAGAAATCAGGAACATTATGCAACGTTCATATTTCGTAATGCCGGCCAATGAGGATGCTGTACGAAATGGTTATAAGCGAGTTCGTGAAATCCTTACACGACTTAAAAACGGTAAATTTAAAATTACTCCCGAATATTGTGAGGCATTGAGCCTTGCAACGGTGGCTTATATAATTCTCAAGGAGGTCAATGACCAATGAAATTAAATCAGTTTTATGTAGATAATCTTATCAAGGAAGCAATCAGTGAAGACATTAACTATATTGACGTTTCTGCTGACTATCTTATTCCTGAAGAACAGAGAAACGACTCATATTTCGTAGCAAAGGCTGACGGTGTGCTCTGTGGTCTTGATATTGCTATGAGAGTATTCACTCTCCTTGATGATACTTTCACATACACAGTTTATAAAAATGATGGTGATGAAGTAAAAGCAGGTGACTTAATTGTTGAATTCAACGGCAAAACGGCTTGTCTTTTAAAGGGTGAGCGTACAGCACTTAATATTATTCAGCATATGTCAGGTATCGCAACTGCAACAAATAAGGCAGTTAAACTTTGTGAAGGCACTAATGCTTCAGTAACAGATACAAGAAAAACCTTACCGGGTCTTCGTGCATTACAAAAATATGCAGTAGTTTGTGGTGGTGGCAAAAACCACAGATACAATCTTTCAGATGGGGCAATGCTTAAGGATAACCACATTGACGCAGGTGGCGGAATTACAAACGCAGTAAAAATCTTACGCTCAAAGCTTGGTCATATGGTTAAAATTGAGGTTGAAACAAGAAACTTCCAAGAAGTAAAAGAAGCGGTAGATGCAGGTGCAGATATCATTATGCTTGACAATATGAACAATGAACAGATGGCTGAATGTGTTAAATTCATTGACGGCAGAGCAAAGACAGAGGCATCAGGTAACATTACACTTGATAATATCGCTGAGGTTGCAAAAACAGGTGTTGATATTATTTCACTTGGTGCGTTGACTCATTCAGTTAAAGCATTTGACATTTCAATGAAAATGAAATAACCCTATGAATTTTAAAGAATCAGTAGAATATATCCATTCTCTGTTGGCATTTGGAATAAAACCCGGACTTGAGCGTATTTCTATGCTTTTAGAGATGCTTGATAATCCACAAGATAAGCTGAAAATTATCCATGTAGCAGGTACAAACGGTAAAGGCTCAACATCAACAATGATTTCCAATATGCTTATAGCAGAGGGGTATAAAACAGGACTTTTCACGTCACCTTATGTTATTGACTTTTGCGAAAGAATACAGATAAACGGTGAAAATATCAGTAAAAACCTTTTCGCAGAGTGCGTAACAGATGTTCGTGAAAAAATAGAAGAATTAAATAAAAAAGATATAATTATCACAGAGTTTGAGGCAATTACAGTTTCGGCATTTCTCTGCTTTGTAAAGGCAGAATGTGAATATGTTGTATTGGAAGTTGGTCTTGGCGGTCGTTTTGATGCAACGAATGTTGTGAAAAAACCACAGGCAGTAGTTATTACTTCAATTTCCCTTGACCACGTGGCAATTCTTGGTGACACAATCGAGAAAATTGCCTTTGAGAAATGTGGAATTATCAAGGAAAATGTGCCTGTAATCACATCTTCTAATCAGCACAAGGATGCTTTGAAGGTCATAAAGGCAACCTGTGAGAGCAAAAATTGTAGTTTGATTATTACTGACCCACATAAAACAGAAATTCTTGATGATTCAATACTCGGTACCCTTTTTGCTTACTGCGGAAATGTTTATAAGACAAGGCTTACCGGAAATCATCAGATTGAAAATACTGTCAATGCAATTGAATGTGCAAAGATGCTTGGAATTAATGAGAATGCAATTGCACAAGGTATTGAAAATACAAGAATGATTGCACGAATGGAAATTATGGGTACAAATCCTTTGATTATCCGTGACGGTGGTCATAACGAGGGCTGTGCAGAGGCTTTACACAACTTTTTACTAAAGTATGATGTGAAAAATATCAAAATGCTCATAGGTCTTATGGCTGATAAGGATGTGGAAGGATATATTAGTAAAATCGCACCACTCTGTAAGTCAGTTGTAACTGTAACACCAAGTAATCCAAGAGCATTGAATGGTGCTGAACTTGAAAAAATCACAGAAAAATACTGTAATGATTGTAAATTTATAAATAATCCCAAAGAGGGATATGAATATATTCTTTCAGATACCAAGGATGACCAAACAATACTTGTTTGTGGCTCATTTTATATGATGAGTGACATATTTGGTGCTTGAGAAGGGCGGGATACCTTATGTACAAAGATTTTATTGAAGATAGAATTAACGTGTTTCTCCAGGAGTTTGAGAAACTCGTAATTAAAGAAAATATGCCTGTAACAGATTTCCTTTATAAGGAATGTGACTACAAACTTGACAACACTCTTCCTGAAATTGACGACACATTTACTGTGTTTACACCATACAAAAACCGTTGGGGTGGCAAAAAGGAAAAGCACGCTTGGTTTTATAATGAAATAGAGGTACCTACCCATTGGAATGGTGAAATTCAACTTGCAGTAGCAAGTGATGCCCGTCAGGGTTGGGCGTGTATCAATCCACAGTTCATAGCTTATGTTGATGGTAAGCTTCAGCAGGGTATTGATAAAAACCATCGTGAAGTATTCCTTACAAATGGTACACATAAAGTATATCTCTATGCCTATTCAGGCAGTGTTCATAACGAATATCTGGATTTTACAGCCAATCTTCAGTTAGTTGATGCAAAAACAAAACAACTTTATTACGATATAAAAGTGCCTTTTGAAATTTTAGCTTATGAGGATGAAAATTCAAGAAACTACTTTGGAATCAAAAAGCATCTTAATAATGCTCTTAATTTCATTGATATGAGAAGTCCATATTCAGATGAATATTACGCATCTCTCGATAAAGCTATTGACTATCTTAAAACAGAATTTTATGAAAAATATTGTCATAAAGGCGATGTTTTCGCATTCTGTATAGGTCATACTCATATTGATGTGGCTTGGGAATGGACTCTTGCTCAAACTCGTGAAAAGATTCTCCGTTCATTCTCTACAGTACTTGCTCTTATGAAAAAGTATCCTGAATATAAGTTTATGTCAAGCCAACCACAGCTTTACAAGTACCTTAAAATGGATGCACCTGAGCTTTACGAAGAAGTTAAGGAAATGGTACGCCTTGGTCGTTGGGAAGTTGAAGGCGGTATGTGGGTTGAAGCTGACTGTAACCTTTGTAGCGGTGAAAGTCTTGTTCGTCAGTTTGTTTACGGTAAACGTTTTATGAAAGACGAATTCGGTGTGGATAGTAAAATCCTTTGGTTACCTGACGTTTTCGGTTATTCAGCAGCATTACCACAAATTCTTAACAAATGTGGTGTTGATAAGTTCGTTACATCAAAAATCGGTTGGAATGAAATGAACAAAATGCCTTACGACACATTTATCTGGCACGGTATCGATAACACACCAATGTTCACTCACTTTATGACTGCACAGGATAAGGTTAAGGGCAGAGAACCTGCTACAAATGTTACATATAACGGAAAGCTCAATGCAAGTCAGCTTCGTGGTGCTTATGACCGTTATCAGCAGAAAGACCTTTATGACAATGTGCTTATGACATTTGGTTTTGGTGACGGTGGTGGCGGACCATACGCTAAGGATTTAGAGTATTTCCGTAGATTAAAGAATGGTATTCCGGGTACAAGCACACCGATTATGGCTTTCTCAGGGGAGTTTTTTGATGATATTAAGTCAAAGACAGAGAATAACCCAAGAATACCACATTGGAATGGTGAACTTTATCTTGAATTCCATCGTGGTACATATACATCACAGGCAAAGAATAAGAGATATAATCGTAAGAGTGAATTTATGTTCCAACGTGCTGAAACTCTTTCACTTATTGACGAATATCTTAACGGATACAAATACCGTAAGGAAGATATGATGAACGCATGGGAAACAATTCTTCTCAATCAGTTCCACGATATTATTCCTGGTTCATCAATAAATGAGGTTTATGTTGATTCAGTAGCACAGTACGAAGAAATCGATGCAGTCGGTAATGAGATTATCAACGACACAACAACTGAAATTGCAAATAGTGTTAAGGCAACTGACGGATATGTTGTATTTAACCCTCATTCATTTACAAATAGCGGTGCAGTTGAAATTGACGGTAAATGGTATTATGCAGAGAATATTCCTGCAAAGGGATATAAGGTAATTAATCCTGTTGATGAAGAAAGCAAAGTAGTTGTTACTGAAAACTCAATTGAAAATGATTTCTTCCGTTTGACTCTTGATGAAAAGGGAACATTCACAAGTATCTTTGACAAGAGAAATAACCGTGAAGTTCTTAAAAAAGGCACTCGTGGTAATGTGCTTACTGCATATGAAGACTATCCAAGAGAATATGATAACTGGGAAATGAGCAGTTATTATACAGAAAAGCATTGGGAAGCAGATGATGTTAAGAGTGTTGAGATTCTTAACGAAGGTGAACGTTCAGGTCTTAAGATTACAAAGAAATTCAAGAACAGCACAATCGTTCAGAATATCTATCTTTACAATAACATTGATAAGATTGATTTTGAAAACTACATTGATTGGAAAGAATCACATCTTATTCTTAAAACTGCATTCCCTGTGGATGTTAACACAAACAAGGCAACTTATGATATTCAGTTCGGTTCAGTTGAGCGACCAACTCATAAGAATACAAGCTGGGATGCTGCTCGTTTTGAAGTTTGTGCTCATAAATATTGTGACTTGTCAGAATATGGATACGGTGTCAGCCTTATGAATGACTGTAAGTATGGTCACGCTATCCACGATGGTGTAATGAGTCTTACAATGCTTAAATGTGGCACATTCCCTGACCCTGAAGCTGATAAATGTGAACACTATTTTACATATTCACTTTATCCGCATGCAGGTGACTTCCGTGACGCAGGAACAATTAAAAAGGCATATGACCTTAATATCCCAATGGTTTGCAGAAAAGTAGGGGATAGCAAAGGCACACTTTCAAACGAATATTCATTATTCACTGTTGATTGTGATAATGTAATTTTTGAAACAGCAAAGAAAGCAGAAACAGAAGACAGTATTATTCTTCGTGGTTGTGAATATTATAATAAGCGTACCACTGCAAATATTAAGCTTGGTTTCACAGTTAAAGAAGCATACCTTTGTGATATGCTTGAAAACAATATTCAAGAATTGGATGTTGTCGATAATTCAGTATCAGTTGATTTCAGACCATTTGAAATCAATACAATAAAAATCATTAAATAAGACAAAAGGAGAAATTGTTATGAAAAAGCTTTTATCAGTGTGCTTAGTACTTGTAATGCTTTTATCAGTATTCGGCATTACAGCATCAGCAGAAGCTATAGTGGTAGACGATGACTATACTACTAAAGTAGGTGATATTTATTACCATATTGAAGGTGATGAAGCTTATGTAGTGGGCTATGAGCTTGATTCGAGGACAGAGCCACAGGGAGCAGTGTCTATTCCTGAAACTATCCGATATCGTGGAAATAATTATGTAGTTACAGCCGTGCTTGATGAAGCATTTTATCGCTCAGCATTCACAAAAATTACTCTTCCATCAACAATTTATTATATAGGTGATTATGCCTTTAATGATTCATTTTACCTTGAAAAAGTAGTTATTCCAGACGATTGCTATTTTTATTATTTCGGGGGCGATGTTTTCACAGGTGCTCCTTTTGAAGCAGAAATTTATTCACAGGATGAAACTATTTTTGGCCAGAATGTTCTTTATTCATATATAGGCAATGGTAATCAATATGTAATGCCTGATAGCATTGAAATCATTGCTCCAAAATGTTTCTTTATGTCAGGTGTAAAGAGTGTTGTAATCAGTGAAAATGTTATTGAAATTCCTTATTGTGCTTTTGCATCTTGTCGCAATCTGACTTCAATTGATATTCCTGATAATGTTGAAATTGTTGGAGATGGTGCCTTTAAGGACTGTACAAAACTTCAAACAGTAACACTTGGTGATAGTGTAAGAAGCCTTGGATTTGATTGCTTTGCAAATTCAGGTATTAAGTCACTTCATTTGGGTCAGGAAGTTTACAGTGTTTTCGGAGCATTCAGAGGGTGTAAATCACTTGAAAAAATTACAGTTGACCCCGGAAACACTGCTCTTAAAACAGACGGAAAAGCACTTTATTTAAATACTAATTATATTGTGGATGGTGTGGGCAAAGGTTATATTCTTGCATATTATTTCCCAACTAAAGCAGTAGGCAAGGTGAAGCTTGTTGATGATGTTATTATGATTGGACCATATGCTTTCTATGGTTGTGATAAACTTGATGAAGTTGTGGCAGATGAAACTATCGCAATTGATACAGGTGCTTTTAGTAACAGTAGTATAAAAAAATTCACAGGCGGAAATCTCACAACAATCTGGGACAGTGCATTCAAGGGTTGCAATAAGCTTACTGATATTGACTTGACTTTCGTTGAAGTCATCGAAAATGCAGCGTTTGAAAATTGTACTGCTCTTACAGAGGTTGAATTCTGTGAAGATATTTATAATATCGGTACTCTTGCATTCTCAAATACAGGTCTCAAAGAAGTAACAATTTATGGTGATGACTGTGAAATTAAAGAAGCAGCATTCAAGGGATGCCAAAATCTTGAATCTGTAACACTTGAAGAAGGTGTATATCAGATTGGTATGGACGCATTTCTTAATTGTCCTAAACTTGAGACAATTTACCTTTCAAAGACAGTTGAAAAATTTGACCATCAGGCATTCAATGGCTGTGATGAAGTTACTTTTGAAGTCATCAGAGGTACAGATGCATATAAGTATATAACTAATGAAACAGACTTTGATTATGAAGTGGTTGGCAGATATAGCTTATTACAGAGGATTATCGATTTCTTCCGTGCTCTTTTTGGCATAAAATGATATAGTTTCTTGGGAGTAGATAAGAAATATGGATGAAAGTAAAGTAGAGACAGAACTTACTGAGATTTTAAAAAATGTGAGTCTTGAAAGTATAATAGAAAAGCTTGTTGAATTCGCGACAACCTCGGGATTCAAAGTTATTTCAGTTATAATATTGGTCATTATAGGCTTAAAAGTAATCAAGTGGATTAAAAAGTGGATAAGAACTTCTTCAAAGCTTAATAAGATTGACACAAGTCTTCGTTCTTTTGCAGTAAGCTTTGTAAGTGTTCTGTTGTATTCTGTTTTGTTTGTTACTGTTCTTATGATTTTAGGCGTTCCGGCCACATCATTTGTTGCAGTGCTTACGACCTGTGCCGCTGCTATTGGTCTTGCCTTACAAGGTGCTCTTTCGAACTTTGCAGGTGGAATTATGATTCTTCTTTTTAAGCCGTTTAAGGTTGGAGATTATATTGAAGCAGCCGGTGAGTCAGGAACAGTTACTGAAATTTCAGTAGTTTATACAGAGCTTCTTACATTTGACAACAAGCGAATCACAATACCAAACGGAACTCTCACAAATTCCGTGATTGAAAATTATTCGTCAGAGGAATTTCGTCGTGTTGATTTTACATTCAGAACATCATTGGATTCGGATGTGGAAAAAGTTAAGGGTGTTATTAATAATGTCATTGAGAAAAATCCTATGGCACTTAAAAATCCTGAACCTTTTGTCCGCCTTTCGGAACAAGGAAAAAGCGCATTGACGTATACTGTTCGTATTTGGTGTAAAAATTGTGATTATTGGGATGTAAATTATGACACTATTGAAAGTGTGAAAAAAGCATTTGATGAAAACGGAATTAAGGTTCCGCACAGTCAGATTGATATTCACGTTGACAATAAATAAAAAGGTGAGGGAATGAAGTGAACCCCAAAAAGTTCACAGAAATAAAAAGGACAGCAAGCAGGAAAGGACTTATCTTTTCCTGCTTTTTAATCTGTTAGAATTGTAAAAAA
>JAZSHP010000130.1:0-7509 GCA_045533355.1 Candidatus Fimenecus sp. | reverse complement strand
GTTTTTTTTTCTAATAAGGTGGGTGCAAACGAGAACGGAAGAAAGTGCTTCAGCCCTGCGAATGACATACGTAAAAGGGAAAGAAAGCCAAGCGCCGGCTTTTCCAATCTTTCAATTTACATAGAGTCATTCAAGTACACCTATGCTCCCAGCATCCGACCGAGATACAACCTTGCAATTACAATTTTATTGAAAAACCTTTGGATTCAAGTTCTTCTGCAACAGGCTTCATTGAAGTATCTGTCAAAATTTCATCCCATAAAATTGCTTCAGCAGGTTGCTTAACAAGAAGAGTGTGCAGCGTATCAAAATCATCATAATAAGGTTTCCGATAAAAATAGCAATACGCTATCGGGACCTCGCCTATGTCCCACGTTACCTTCATAGCGTTTTTTGAATATCCTTTACTGACAACTTGAGTTTGTTTATCAGCAACCTTTAACTGAACACTTCGGGATACATCGACGGTAGACCAATTTCGGAAAAATCTGCTTCGCTGAATGAAATAAGTATAATCACAAGCAAATCGAATATTAAGGTCAACACCGTCATAACGTTGGGTTGCCAAAGAAAGAAAAGTATCATTTTTTCTTATCATATTAAACCAATCCTCGTCTGATTCAGTCCAAGATGTATATGCACGTGCGTTCCATACGGTACGAGCTTCATCAATCATAGCAAGAGAATGGCTTAAATCAGATTTATAGAGCCAGTCTTTATCAACAATATACTTGATAGATTTACCCACTTCCTTTTCAACGAGAGGAATGCGATAAGCACCTTTATACGGATACTGACAGTAAACACGATACCCTGCCTCTTTAAAAACTTCAGCTTTTAGAGCAAAAAACGTTGATTTGCCTGACCCCCTATCACCGACAACAAGGTCACAAGAACTTTCAAACGCAAGACGTTGAAGCTTTTTATTAATAATAATCATTTAATATTTCCCCCTTATTGCAAAGGAAATCAGACTTGAAAACAGAGCAACGAAACAAGCTGAACAAATGAGGAAATATATCTCTGAATACATAAAACAACCGTCAAGCAATTTAAAGAACAATTCAAAAATATTTGCCATATTTTCACCTCAAAGCTCCCGAGCTTTCACCCGGGAGCAAAGTGTATATTTAATAACCTAAAATAATTTATTTTTTTATTTTTTTATCTGCGAGAACTTGCACCACGCACACCGAGTTTACGGAAAACTTTAATTGCAAAGAATGCAAGACCACCCATAAACGCAATAAGTACGGGGACAAAAAGCAGAGGATTACCGAGAATTGTATCTGCAACCTTACCGAAGAATGTAAGAAGAAGAGTATAGAGATCACCCATTGCAGAAAGAACACTCTCAATAGTATAACTTACTGTTTCACCCAATTTAATTCACCACCTTTAATTGAATTTTTACTCGATGCTTGGCGCTAAAGCGCCGAAGCATCGGTTATCTTCGACCCTTAAGACCGAATTTACGAACTACACGTACGGCAAGATAAACAGAGCCTGCAACAATTGCAAAGATTACAGGCCAGAGAAGAACGGCATTTGATGTAATCATAGTAAAGAAATCTGTAAACAGACCCCAAAACCAATCAGACACAGACGTAATTCCCGAAATAATACTTGTAAGGTCAGCCAATACTTTCACCACCTTTCATCAGATTTCATCTTCATCAGGAGTTATATCCAGATTTTGATGCTTACTATAACTCTCACGTTCTGCACGTCGACGATTTTGAGCAGAATCATATTGGTGTTGACGTTGCATTCTCATAATATCTGCATATGAGTAACCGTGAGGATTATTAGGATTAAAAATAGTGCGAGAATCACCATTAATGCCAGAATCAGAATTATTATTACCTACTTCACGTTTACGAATTTTCTTTAAAATAGCATTGCCCAACTTCGATAAAGAAGTGTAACGAACTTGATAATTTTGCACCTTCAGACGATTTTGATTATTTGCAGAGCGTATTGCACTCCATGAACGAGAAGAAAGCACATTGAATAATACAAGCTTACGAGATTTAAAAGATAAGATAAAACTCATAAGAATATCAAAAGAAAACAACAAGATGACGGGCAAAAGAGCCATATTAAATAAAAAACTAAAACGAGGATTCTCATAAAAATTTGTAAATATACGAATAAGGTTACGAGCAACAAATTTGACTACAACGGAAAAATCCTCAAATAAAGAATTAGGGATCATTTAAAAACCACCCTACAAATAAGATAAGTTATAAAACTGACAAGGCAAATACCACAAAGCACACCTAAAGGTGAACTCTCAATAAAAAGGAATATATCATCCCAAACTTGAGCAACATTAGAATCTAAAAAAAATTGACGAATAAACGATATCATTATTAACCCTTCTTAAGGAAGAAGCCAAGCAGACCACCGACAATAATAAAGGCCATAGCAACTCCAATAATGGCAGAAAAAGTATCATTACCAGAAAGCCAAGCCCAAGCATCGGTCATTGCTTCAAATCCTTTGTCAAGCATTCAAACACCCCCCTATCGGTTAAAAAATTTTCCGAAAAGAATCTCAAGAATATGCTCAAGTAAATGGAATACAAAAACAAGAAGCAGACCTGCAAGAAGAACATAAAGAAATTCAAGACCTGCAGGAGGCTCACCAAGTATCTGATAAAGAATGCCTACAATCGATTCAGAATCAATTTGCATTTTTAATCACTCCCCTACTTTTTATGTAAAAGAAACCAACAGAGAAAAAGAAGAAAGATAAGAACACAAAGGAGTGAAATTATTATCTTCTCATAAATAGTTAGATAATAATTATCGTTCCTCAATTCCTCATTATCGGTTATAAAGACAACGTTAGTGTCAGAAACAGATTTTATAACAAGGGCTGAATAGGTAAAACCAGAATCCGACAATCGATATTCAGGAAAGGAATATCCAGCCCAGCGTACTGTATACTGATTATTATTCAGAAACATAGTACAAGAAATAGACGTTGAAGAAGCATTAAAAACATTACCCGTTGTAGAAAAAGTAAATGTATCTTCTTTAAAGTTATAAGGAAGAACAATAACAACATCACCGATATTTGTGCTGCACTCCATAAAGAGTCCACCCGTAAGCCCCGTCTTATCAGACGGAAAAGTATCATCATAATAAACGGCAAAAGCAGGAACAACAGAACAAAACACAAGAACAATTGAAAAAGTAATAACAAGTATTTTTTTCATTATTTATTACCTCGAATAATAAAACCTAAAGCGGTGATAACAATAGAAATCGCTATCCACTCAACAAGAGAAAGACCGAGAATCTCACAACTTGATAGAAATGAAAAGCCAGAAGATACGGCATCAAAAAATGACTGCATTAACTATCACCCTCTCTACCGAGTATTTTATAGATAACACAAACAACAATAAGAACTGCAAGAATAGCATAAAGCCAACCGGGAAGAATCGATAATATATCAGTAAGATATGCTATGGATACCTTACAGATATTTATCATAGATTTAACGGAACCGAAAACAGTCTCAACACCGTTTGTTATCGATTCAAAGAACGTTTGAAGATATTCAATAATTTTTTCCATTTATCTACCTATAACCTTTGCTACAACAATCATAATTGCACAAAGCGCAAGAGCTATTATAATACGGGGTGGACATATAGAGAAAAATCCACTGATTATATTCCCTGCCTGCGCAAGATTCTGCTGATTTTCCTGACGGTTTTGCTCTAACTGATTACCGAAGCCATCTATATCACCAAACCAACCCGAAACATCACCAAAAGCACTATCAATAGAATCATTAGGAGTTTGTAACGTCGGTTTATCTTTACCCGCATTAAGGATAGCAAGAATCGCATCAAGAGTATCTTTAATTTCATATAATTTACCGTTAGAATCTAATTCAATCCAATACAACTGTTCCAACAAGCCACGCATTTCAACAAGAAGAGCATCAAGAAGAAGATAAGTATCTGAAAGCGTTGCATTAATTTCATCAGAAGTTTCAACCAACTGTTTCAACTGCTCAAAATAATCCTCACAATATGAAAGCAAAAGAGTCATTTTGCTTTTGTAATACTCAGCGAACTCATCAAAAGAGCCTTTGAAATCACTCAAGTCCTCATCAATAGAGCCGAGGAACTTTTCAAATTCAGGGAAATACAACTCAGTCTGATAATACAAAACATTCAACGTCGAAAGTATATTTGCAAGGTCAGACGAGATTACAGCATCTTCAGCATAGACAACAGAGAAACTTTCAAGAACTGACGGCGAGCCATTGGTAGTTTGAACATTACCATAAAAATGAAAACCATGAACGGTATGACCTTTTGAATCGGTCAAATTATATACAAAAGGCTGTGTAGTTCCATCCATAGGCACACAACGAATACGATAATCACCTTTATTGCTCATATAAGTAAGAGCGAAATACCCGTCACAATTATCATTTGCACGAAACGACAAAGAAACTTGAGTATTAGAATAAACGGTAGAACATAATACTTGATTAGCTGTGGGTAAAAAATCCTGATGGGAAGTATTCTCAATAGGAGTAAATGTCCAAGAAACAATATCAACGTATTTGTTACCGACTCCGTCAGACCAAAAAACTTCAACATAACCTGAATTATTATCTACGTGCGGTTTTGCCATCGGCATATAGAATACATTATCAATTGCATCATCAGCAAAAACGGAAATCGGGCACACATTCAGAACAAGCAAGAAGATCGTTAGAAAGGCAATGGAAATCCTTATCAGCTTATTCTTCATATGTACCCGACTCCTTTTTAGAACAAATTCAACATCAGAAGATGGAACTTTTATGACTTGGGAAGATGCACCATATCGGCAATATTTTCATACTGACCTGAAACCTGTGTTTCAACGGAATAGTTTTCACCGACAATGAGTTTCGGCAAATCATCACAAGCATCGAGACCGAACACAACGTACTTTTTTGTAACGTGACCGTTGAAGCCTTTTTCAGATGAGAACGGTGACCGGACAAGATGAAGCTCTACAAGAGCATTGGGAGCACCGTTCTTCTCAAAATCTCTGCGAACAAATCCTACAAGCTGACATTTCATTTTTTCATTACCTACCTTTACACTTATTTTATTTGGTCAGCAAATCATCCGTATGAATGATTACAAGAGGATTCTATCACTCATTTGAATGATTGTCAACAAAAACATTTAAATAAATGATATATTCATTATTATGAACAAAATATTAAGGAGGAATTATTATAATTTACACAAAAAGAATGAGAGACACAAGAGAGGACAACGATGAGTTACAAAAAGATATAGCAATAATTCTCGGAATAACAACACAACAATATCAACTTTATGAAAGTGGTCAGAGAAAGCTTCCAATTGATAAATTAATAATTTTCTGCAAACACTATAAGATTTCAGCAGATTATATTTTGGGATTAACAGATAAAATGAAAGGAATATAACAATGAAAACAATAGACGAACAATACAAAATACAATACAATGAAACGAAAAGATACTGGAGAAGAAAAAGACACAAAAGAGCAATTGTATTTTCAATCCTTACTACAATAGGAATAATTTTACTTATAATTTCAGCAAACACTGAATTATTTTCAATAACAAAATATATATTAGGTTATGCAATCATAATGGGAATAGGTTGTATAATCAGAGAATTAATAGTACCAATGACAAAAGAAAAAATAGAACTAAACAGATTAGAAAGAATATATGATGAAGAACGTTTCAAAGAACGTAACGGATAAATAGAAGCACCCCTGCTTATTGCAGGGGTGTTTTTATGAACACAATATTTAAAGATTAAGATACTCTTCAAATTCAATACAAAGATTCTCGTAATCGACCAACAAATCACTATAAGAATCATTTAACTTTTCAAAGTCAGATTCAAGCTCTTTATACTTTTTATTGAAGAATTTATCAACAATGTAAGAGACAGAGATATAAAGAAAACCTGAAAGAAAAAAAACTATTGCAATAAAAAGAAAGACTTTAAACCAACAAAGAGGACACTCCCAAAGATGATTCCAAAAGAGAGCTACGATATCAGAACAAAAATTATCATTCATTTTAATTACTCCTTGACATTGAATTTAATATAATGTAGAATTTTTCTAAAACAAGAGCATTTATTTTGTATAATTACTAATTAAAAATTGAGCAACTTGAACAAATCACCTGCTATCTGCTCAAAGACATCAGAACGGATAACATCCGATTGAATTTCGATAAGATCATCGAGAGTTATATCCCTTGAACGATTCAGACGGTCAAGGGATATTTTCTTTTTATCCTTCAGACGGTCGGCATTAAACAAGAGATATTGATAGACAAGGCAGATTTTATTTTGACACATTAAAAGTATCACGCACCTTTTCAATAAGATTTACATAACAATTAATATCAGGCTCAAGCAAAGGAGCATCAGCAACAAGAAAACGCCTGAATTTCTGTTTCTTACGGTCTGTAAGTTTTTTTAAGTATTCAGGATGCATTCTTAACAATAAAATAAAGATTTGGTCATTTTGTGATAAACTATCAATTCTATCATCATCAAATGTCACTTGATTATTATTATAAATATGAACTTTCGGAAATACGCTTTTAAAGTTTGTGTACGATAAATCCTTAACAGTTATTTCAAGACGAGTTAAATCATAATCAAGATTTGATTCTTTAGTTTTATTGTATAGTTTCACAAAACCATTTTTATTGTGTTTTGAAAGATACTCGGTAACATTGTCAGTGCCTGAATCAATTTTAGTATAGATTCGATTATCTTTTTCAAGATACACATTAAACCGAGACACAGTAAAATCAATTGCAATATCCATTTGCGATATAGTTACTGATGATGGTTTAGAACGAGCAAAAACAAAATTTATAAAGTTACTTACAAATTCACAAGGCATACACTTATTTGGATTTAATTCAATTTTCCATCGACATTCATTTTTATTATGTATTTGTGCATTATGAGAATAAGCAAAATAAAAACTTGTATCATCGGAAAGCAACAAATCAAAATTGTTACGGAAGAATCGGACACCGAATCTTTCATAATACGTATATTTTTTCAATCCTTTAAATCCGAAAGGATACTTTTCAGATTCAATCCCCTGCCCTACCTCTGAAGAGATAAGAAAAGAGGAAAGCTCAGAAGAAAAGACATCAAGAAAATGATATCCGATTTTACCTGAAATGCATATCTTATCACAACTGTAAACAGAGCCATCCAAAGCCGTTTCAGATATAAAATAATGCATTTTATCACCAAATACTGCAAATTTGCAGGTAGAAGCCACCTATTAGATGTGGTGGCTTCTTGTTTTTTTTTCTAATAAGGTGGGTGCAAACGAGAACGGAAGAAAGTGCTTCAGCCCTGCGAATGACATACGTAAAAGGGAAAGAAAGCCAAGCGCCGGCTTTTCCAATCTTTCAATTTACATAGAGTCATTCAAGTACACC
>JAZSHP010000105.1:0-2457 GCA_045533355.1 Candidatus Fimenecus sp. | reverse complement strand
GACTTGTTAGCGTGTGCTCTGATTGGCTTGCCGTTCTTTGAAAGCTTAAATCTTTTTTTAGCTCCGCTATGTGTTTTAATCTTTGGCATAATAATATCCTCCTAATATAATATACTACCTTTTATTTCGCACCCTTAGGTGAAAGGAACATAAGCATCTGACGACCTTCAAGTTTTGCAGGTTTGTCAACTGTGCCTAATTCCTCAACTGCAACTGCAAAACGTTCCATAATTCCGTTACCTAAATGAGCGTGAGCCATTTCACGACCTCTGAAACGGATTGAAACCTTTACTTTGTTACCTGACTTCAAAAATTTGAGAGCATGATTTACCTTTGTATCAAAGTCATGCGTATCAATGTTAACAGAAAGTCTGATTTCTTTAGTTTCAATAACCTTCTGATTTTTCTTTGCTTCCTTTTCTTTCTTTGCCTTGTCAAAACGATACTTACCATAGTCCATAATCTTACAAACAGGTGGCTGAGCGTTAGGGGCAATCTTTACAAGGTCAAGGCTGCGCTTTTCAGCTTCCTTCAAAGCATCCTTTGCAGACATAATACCAAGCTGTTCACCGTCATCAGTGATAACTCTGATTTCCTTGTCGCGAATTTCTTCATTGATTTGCAATTCTTTAGTACTGATAAATAAACACCTCTCAAAGCCCTGTGGGCGAAATTAAAAATGCGGACAGAAATTCTGCCCGCACCATTACAAATCAAACTTTTCAGTAAAGTATTGACCGGCCAACTCGTAGTCGACGGGTGAGAACAAAAATCTGTTCTGCTTTATTTTTGCTCTGTTATTATAACACAAAAACTTTGATTGTCAACAGTTTTTTAAAAAATTATTTGCGTCATTCTAACATTTGACAACACAATGTTTATTATAGTAAAATATATACATTATATTGCATTGGAGTGACTTTATGAATTACAAGATTACAAATCCTTACGAAAGCGTTTTATCACTTATTCCAAACGAGGATAATCATTACAAGACAAATCTTCATACACATTCAACATACAGTGATGCCAACGATACAATGACCGATATGATTAAAGGCTTTTATGACAACGATTTTGACATTGTAGCCTTTGCAGAGCATGGTATTTTAGGTAAATACTGGAACGAAAAGCCAACTCACATTCCTTTCTTTAATTTCCAGTATCTCTGGCACGGTCAGAGAAGCTACCTTACAGAAGAACAGTACAGAGCTATTAAAAAAGGTACATACAAAACCGAAAATAACTTAAGAACAAAAAAACGTGGACTCGAAGATGTTCCGAATGCTATCGAGTGTAATATGTTCACAGTTATGAAAAACCATGTGAACGGATATTTCACCGACAATGCTTACGAAGGTGTTCAGGGACTTGAATTTGACTATGAAATTCCAATGAGTCTTATTGAAAAAAGTGGTGGTATTTCTCATATCAACCACCCCACAGACCTTTTACAGGCAAAGAAAAATCCAAACTGTGCAAAAGAAGAAAAGAATATTCATTTCTTTGCTAATCTTATTAAAAAATATCCGTCCTGTATGGGTATTGAAGTTCTTAATATGTATGATATTCCAAATCGTAGTGACAGAATTCTCTGGGACGAGCTTTTAAAACTCCTTACTCCTCACGGTCGCAAGGTTTTCGGCTTCTCAAACAGTGATGCCCATCAGGTTGACCAGATTGACACAGCATTTATGGACTTTATTCTTCCTGAATATTCACTTGATACTCTTCGTAACGCTATGGAGACAGGCACATTCTTCTCCATTGCCCGTTATGCTAAAAACGAATTGGGTGAAGACTTTGTCGGTCACGGACCTTGTCCTCGCGTTATCGGAATCGAAGTAGATGATGATGCTGACACAATCACAATCAAAGGTATTAACTGCAAGGAAATCGACTGGATTGCTGACGGTGAAACAATCGAAACAACAACTATCGAAAACGACGGTACAATTACATCAACAATCTCTTTGGGTGAGCATACAGATAAAATTTCCTGCTATGTCCGTGCACAGCTTAAAGGCAAAGGTGGTATCTGCTTAACTCAGGCATTTATCCTTGATGACGGTAATATGGAAAGTCTTAAAAAGCCGATTATTGAAGAAAAGCTTACAGAAGAAGAACAGAAAAAACGTAAATTCTACAGTAAAAAATTAGGCGTTGTTTACGGAAAATTGACAAAGAAAATATAAAAATTCATCCGACAGATTATAAATTTTCTATGTATTTGTCATTCGAGATGACTTTTTTGAGCAGATTTTTCGCAAGGCAATCACACAGAGGTGAAGCTGTATGAAGATACTGCGAGCCGAAGCAAGGCAGTATTGCAAAAATTATACCTCTGCTTTTCTTTTTTGAGTAGATTTTTTCGCAAGACAATCTTGCAGAGGTGAAGCCGTATGAAGATACTGCGAGCCGAAGCAAGGCAGTATTGCAAAAAAATATACCAAAAAA
>JAZSHP010000161.1:0-10626 GCA_045533355.1 Candidatus Fimenecus sp. | reverse complement strand
GCCGCCCTTGTAAACAATTACCGCCTGGCAAACAAGAAATAACAAACTTAAATCATATTTGATACTTGCTGACATATTAAATAATGATATCAATATAAAAAGCAGGCAACACCACAAAATTCAATCCGTTCATACTCACTTGTTACTTCAAAACTTTTTATTTAACAAGACATTTTTTGAAGAGACTGTTTTGACAAGTATACATTCGTTCTGTATAATGATGTCACAAATTAAATATTAACTTTGTAGCGCGTAAGCGGAGCAATATTTATTGACTACCCAAGCACCGTATGAAGATAAGAACAGAGGTAATCTGCACTTATTTCAGCGGTGTTTTTTTGTTTGTCTTGCGTGATACCGACGATAAAAGTCCTTTCCTCTGTTCATCAGAGGTGAGGACTTTTTTTGCTTTTCATGCACCTTGAAAATTTAATGACCGTCTGAAAGTGATACGACTTTGCGATGATACGAGCAAGGCAACGCTGCGGTGAGATTCCGGGGCAGGAACTATTTCAGGTGAAACGGCAAGAAATTTGTAGGAAATTATTGACAAAAGAACAAATGTTCTTTATAATGTTAAATTGGTAAATAATGTATTTGCCATAAAACTTAAAATTAACTGAAACACATATTATTTTACTTATTGGCTTTATGCCACACATATTATCTGACTGAAGAAAGTATAGTCCGATACTCGGTCAGTAATTTACGGACGATCAGAGCTTAAATTTTAAGCCGTTACATAGTTTCAGTACAAACTGTGCGAGAGGATGAAATGTCTTCCCGCTATTTGTGCTGTCTATGTGACGGCTTTTTTGTTTTCTAAAAAGTATTTCTGAAAATCAGGAACATTTTTATGTGGCTCATTCCCATTACTTTTAGGTGTAATTTCTTTATATGATAACTGCCCCCACCAAGGCATCTTGGTATAAAGAATACTACAGCCACCCTTACATAGCGAAGCTCGTCTGCGGTATATACCGCAACTAAAGTTTATCGCTCCCTTGATAAGCGAGAAACTTTAGTTTGTGAGCCTCGCAGAGCCCACTGACATCTTTGCAGCCAAATGGGATGAAAGTGTCATAGTGGGTTACGCACTTTCGGAGAAAGCGGACGTGTCATAAGAACCTGCCTACGGCAGAACCTTGGCGGCGTGGCTTCGCCACTGGCTAATGTGGGATTACGAGCTTTCGAAGAAAGTCAGCGGAACAAATAAGGCAGTAATGCAGAAAGGAGGTAAAACCTATGTCAAAGAAAAACTACAGTGTAGCAAGAGTTGTCACTCATACACAAACCTCAAAGAAAATCCGAGCCGTATGGCAATCGAAAGCTAACAACGGTAAACGAGTATCTTCTACTGTACCTTTTGGTTATGTAAAAGACGCAACCGATAAAGAGAAATGGCTTATTGATGAACCTGCGGCAAAGGTTGTACAAAAAATATATGATTTGTGTCTTGCAGGTCGAGGTCCTTTGCAAATTGCTCGCATATTGGAAGCTGAAAAAATATTACTCCCGTCAGCGTATTATGAATCTGTCGGCAGAAAACATTCAAATCCTGTTCCTGCTAATCCTTACAGATGGGACCAAAAGACAGTTGTTCACATTCTTGAAAACAGACAGTACACAGGTTGTGCAGTAAACTTTAAAAGTACAACTGTCAGTTACAAGGTTCATAAAGTAATTCATAATCCCAAAGAAGAGTATCAGATAATACCTGACATGCAAGAGCCTATTATCAGTGAAGAAAAGTGGTTAAGAGTTCAGGAGCTCCGTGAAAATCGTCGCAGACCTACTGCAACAGGAAGAACAAGTTTATTCTCAGGCTTGGTTTATTGTTATGATTGTGGTGCGAAATTACACTTCTGTGCGGCTAAAAGTCTGAACAAGAATCAGGAGTTTTTCAGATGTGCAAACTACAAGGACGGCAGAAGAGGTACTTGTAAAATTCATTATATCCGTAATGTGGCGCTTGAGAAAATTGTACTTGAAGCCATACGAAACTTGGCAGAATTCATTCGCTACAATGAAAAGGTCTTTTTGTATATGATTGCAAAACAGAATGATGCTATGAGAAAAGCAGAGTATGAAAAGCTGAAAAAGACTGTTGCTGACGGTGAAATCCGCATAAAAGAGTTAGACCGTCTTATTGAAAAGGTTTATGAGGACAATGCTCTCGGCAGAATGGATGATGACAGATACCGAAAGCTGATGGCTAAATATGAGCGAGAACAAAAAGAGCTTACCATAACTGTTTCAAAAGGTCAGGAAACATTGAAATCGGCTGAGCAGAAATCTGTTGATTTGAGATTACTTCTTCGTACTTTTAGAGAAATGACGGATATACAAGAGCTTACACCGACACTTGTCAATTCACTTATTGAGCGCATTGAGGTTCATAACAATGATAAGTCAAGCGGTCACTGTTTTGTAAAGGTGGATATTTATTTTACAGGTGTCGGAATGATTTGTATTCCGACAGAGGAAGAAGTTATTGCTATGATGGAAGAAGCAAGAAGAAATCCGCAAGAATATCGCATTGTAGCTTAACAAAGAGAAAAACGGTGCAACCCCTAAACGGGGTTACACCGTATCTCTCAAAAAACATCCTTATGGGGCGTGTGCATCAAGTCAAGTCCTTTATTTTCACTATTAGTATTTCAATTAGTAAGAAATCTTATATTCTGTGATAACCTGAATACCAACTTTAGCACCATTCATTGTTGAAAGAAGAAGTTTTGCATCAAGACCAAGAATACAAGGAGCATTGAGTTTAAGCTCAACAAGGTTACCTGTTGCTTTATCGATTGTAGCAACAGCAGTTACATTTTCATAAGCGATATTGATGTTGCTGAGTGCAAGACCAGGAACTGAACCGATAGCACCTGTAATCTGGCTTTCTTCAATAACACCTGCGATAGAACCAACACCATCAGCATTTGTCTTTGGGTTTGTAGCATTCTTTGCTACTACTGTGATAACATATGTACTACCCTTATCTTCACGAGTAATCTTCTGAACACCATTGAGTGTAAGAGCACTTGCATTAGGGAGCTTTGACTTATCCCAAGACTCGTTTTTAACCTGGATTGCAGCTTCGTTCTTAGCCATGAACATACCCATAAGTGTAGATGCAGCACCTGAAAGTGCGCCTGCTTCTGCAATACCCTTATAGTTGATAGCACCGTCCTTAACACGAACAACTGACTTTGACTTTGTTCTTGCGTTAGCAACAGCTGTCTTATACATATCAAGAATTTCCTGATTTTCATTTGTTGCGCCTGAAGCAGGTTTGTCTGTGTTTGCACCACTATTTCCGCCGTTATCAGCACCTGCATTACCGCTATCACCAGAAGGAGTGCTGCCTGTATCACCTGAATCACCTGTTGATGCATCACCGCTATCATCAGGAATCATTGTGTCACCAAAATCATCTGTTGATGAATCAAAACTGCCACCACCAAAGTCTGCTGAACCATTACCACCGTTACCTGACACTGCAACAGAGGTTCCTGTTCTACCCATATAAGTAAATGCAATAGTAACAACGCTGAATGTCATTACCAAAGAAAGTAATACTGCGATTGTTGAAAGAAATGTCTTTGCGAACTTAGCGCCTTTTTCACGTTTTCTCTCATTTTTTTCTTTTACAACTTCAACTGTCAACTGTTTTTTAGCCATTTTCTTTAACTCCTTTCAAAAGTTAAACATTTACCTTATTACTTTACAACAAAAAGAGAAAAAAGTCAATATATATACAATAAATATTATTCACACATTTTTTACATTTTCATTGTTTCCGCCTCCATTTAACTCTTGTTTTAGACTCTTTTTTATGCTATAATTTTCTTAGTTATATTTGGGGGTAATGGTATGGCAAACAAAGTTATAAGCACTGAAAAAACTAACAAAAACAAAGCCTCATACACAATATTGGCCTGTAGAGCTGTGGTGGTTATGATTATAGCATTCTTTGCCTTGATTTTCTCACAAGAAACTCCTGATGTCCCCGAGCCAAGCGTTTCTGAACCCGAAACTACTACTGAAGTTTCAACAACAGAAACTACCGAGGTTCCAACTACTGAAGAAACCACTTCAGAAACCACTTCAGAAACCGAAACAACAACTTCTGAACCTGCGCCATCCTTCTATGATGATGTTAAATATCGCTCACCGTATGCCCGTCCTGCTGATATATTCAAGCACGGAAGAAACCTTATGCTTCTCAACAGAAATTATGAATTGCCTGTAGATTTCGAATGGGATTTGGTATATTGGTCAAACGGTAATTTTGTTGATGCTATGTACCTTAATCGCGAGGAATACAATTCAGTAAAAGCTGTTGACAAGGCTGCATATCAGCCGTTGAAGGATATGTTTGCTGCTGCGAATAAAGCAGGAGTCCCATTGGAGCTTGTTTCTGCATACAGAAGCATTTATCTTCAGGACAAACTGTTTACTCGCTCAGTTAATTCATTTATAAGCCAAGGATATTCTGAAGCGGAGGCTATAAACAAGGCGAATTATTCAAGAACATTTTCCGGGACAAGTGAACACAACACCGGATTGGGGTTTGATTTACTTCAAAAGGGCAATTATACCCTCAGCACTTCATTTGAAAACACTGCTGAATTTAAATGGCTTATGAAAAACGCAGAAAATTATGGTTTTATTCTCAGATATGCAAAAGACAAGACTGATAAAACCGGAATTATGTATGAGCCATGGCATTTCAGATACGTAGGTGTAGAACATGCCAAGAAAATTAATGAGCTTGGTATGTGTTTAGAAGAATATATTGATTATTTAGAGGCATAAAATTATGGCAAGTTTCAAAGATAAGCTATTTAGTTACAAAACTTTTGCAAAAATTTTCCTGCATTTGTTTGTTGTAATGGAACCAAAAATCGCTTACCACAAGCACCTTGAAAAAAAGGGCGAACAGGAGAAAGCTGATGCATTTGGATTTCCTGCAATAAAAAAATGGGCCGATTTTGTAGTTAAAACAGCAAAATTAAACATCACTGTTGACGGACTTGAAAAAATTCCAAAGGACAAACCTGTTCTTTTTACACCTAATCATCAAAGCTATGCCGATGTTCCCCTTTTGCTTCATGTTTTAAAAGACTTTAATTTTGGTTTCCTGATGAGAATGCAGCTTAATCAGTTTTTTGCTATAAAACAGATAAGTCATATCATCAAATGCGTGCCGATTAATCAGGAAAATGCACGAGAAGGTATCAAGGCACTTAATAAAACCGCTGACCAGATTAATCAAGGGCTTTCTATGGTGGTTTTCCCTGAAGGTAAAAGAGGTTATAGCAATACTCCGGACGAATTCAAAAACGGTGCGTTTAAAATCGTTCAAAAAACAGGTGTAACAGTTGTTCCTATATATATGCGAAATGTTTTCAATGTGCTTGAAGGAAACGGTTCCGTTGTTACTCCTACAGATGTACATGTTACAATCCTGGACCCCATTGAAACAGGCAATATGTCACGTAACGATGTTAAACAGCTTCACGATAAGGTTTACAACATCATTCTTGCAGAATCAAAAAAATATAACGATTAATCAAATTGGCAGTTCGGAATATAAAATTCGGACTGTTTTTTTATTAGCATATTGAATAAAGATTAATTTTATCGTATAATATTATCGGTTTATGTATAAAGGAGGCAGTTATATGAAAAAAGGTATCATTTATGATAATTCCAAAAAAATATTTCCTATAATCATTATGGTGATAGGAATTATCCTTGCAGCATCATTACAGGTTATGCGACTTAATCTTGTTGCCGTTGTCAATGTCGCATATATGTGTCTTGTATCTGCTATTACAATTTTTGGGGTATTGATTTTCAAAAAGCTTTATCTCTGGCATTTTGTTGGATATGGTGTTTCCGGACTTTCCATTATGCTTTACTACACAATCTGGGGTGCTGACGCAGGTTTTGGTGCATTCTCATCAGGTAAAGCAGGTTGGAATTCAGTTAAAAATGCGCTTTTCTCAGGAGCAAGTGATTATAATTTACTTGTGCGTTTTGGTGGCAACCTTTTACTTATCCTTCCTTGTGTTATCGCATTGGTTGGACTTTTCCTTGTTGCCAAAAAGCATTTTGAGAAAAAGAGCACACATTTTATTGTAACATCCCTTCTTAGCGTTGTTCTTGCCGGAACAACAGTTATGTATGTTCTTACAATGAATCTTCGTTCACAGCCAAATGTAGAAAGACTCTGGGAAGGTCACGACGATTATCTCAACAAGGTTGACAAAAATACAAAAGACAAACCAAATGTGCTTTTCATTATGATGGACGACCTTGGTTGGGGTGACATTTCACTCAACGGTGCGATTTATGACACTCCAAATATCGACAGCATCGGTGAAGATGGTGTGAATTTTGATAATTTCTATTCAAGCTATTCAGTTTGTTCACCTGCTCGTTTCAGCCTTATGACAGGTCGTTATCCGTTCAGAGGATATGCTGATAATGTCATTTATCCTACTGTTGACACTCTTTCACCATTTGCGCAGACAAGAATTTTCAACTCTATTGAAATGGGTAACAATGCTGACGGTATGCTTGGTGACGAAATCACAATTGCAGAAGTTTTCCAGAATGCAGGATATAATACAGGTGCATTCGGCAAATGGCATCTTGGTGACTATGGCGAATATCTTCCTACAAATCAGGGCTTTGACTATTTCTACGGTAGCCATCATGTTAACGATATGACTCCTTTCTATTATGTTGAAGAAGAAAACGGTGAATACGAAATTGTTCACGGTACTGATGAATTCTTCAAGGACAACAAAAAAGACCAGAGTCAGGCAAGTGAATGGATTCACGAATCAATCAACGATTGGATTACCGATGCTGTCACAAATTCTGACGAACCATTCTTCGCATACTATGCAACTCCATGGCCACATGGTCCTGTTTTTGCCGGTGACGATTTTGACGGCAAAAGCGGTATGGGTACTTATGTTGACTGTGTGACAGAATTTGACTATTATCTTGGTGAGCTTTTCAATACTCTTGAGGAGCTTGGCGTTATGGACGATACAATTATTATCTTCACAAGTGACAATGGTCCTGCACTTGAGGGCTCAACAGGTGAGCTTCGTGGCGGTAAGTATCTTGCTTATGAAGCAGGTCAGAAGGTTCCGTTTATGATTAAATGGAATAACAACAATGGACTCTGGGAAGCAGGTACTACTCGCGAACAGAGTGCGGTTCTTGCTGATATGTTCCCGACACTTATTGACCTTTGCGGAATTACAGGTAATAATGGTAAAAAGAATTATCTTCCTCAGGACAGAACTATTGACGGTGTTTCAATGCTTCCGATTCTTAAAAACGATACAGCAGTTCATACAGAAGACCATCCTATTCTTCATATGAAGCGTGAAAAACTCAAGGCACTTCAATACACAATGACTACTGAAGATGTTCTCAGGCGTGAAGAATATAAAGATTATAAGTATCCTGTTCTTACGGAAAATGAATACATAACATTTAAGTATTTCCGCAAGATGCAGAATGATAATCCTGCATTCTTTGACAAAACACGAAAGAATTGGCTCTTTGTTCTTACTGACGACAAAGGTGAAAACTACAACAGAACAAGCACATACCCTACTATTGCAGAAGAGCTTAATCAGAAAATGACTGATGTTATGGATGATTTCAAGGCAAATCGTCGAGGAATTAATCAGGATTATTACAATAACCTTTAATAAAATGATAAGCCCATTGAAAGTTGATTTTCAGTGGGCTTTGTTATATAATTAACTCAAATATTTTCATGGGGTGAACACTATGCCACCACTTTCAATAATGATTAAGCCTGCATCAAGTCTTTGTAATATGCGTTGCCGATATTGTTTCTATCACAATGTTACAGAGCTTCGTGAGGTTTCATCCTTTGGTATTATGACCGAAGAAACTGCCGATAATTTAATAGAAAAAGCACTCCAATTTGCCAATGGTGAAAGTGTTGCCTTTGCTTTTCAGGGTGGTGAGCCACTACTGGCAGGACTCCCCTATTTTCAGCATTTTGTAGAAAAGGTTAAGTCATTAAATAAGCTTAACAGTCAGATTTTTTTCAGCATACAGACAAACGGTACTCTTGTAACTGACGAATGGTGTGAATTTTTTCATAAGAATAATTTTCTTGTGGGACTCAGCCTTGACGGTAGCTTTGAGCATAACAAATTCCGTGTTGACGAAAAAAGAGAAAACGCTTTTTACAGAATTATTGCTGCTGCCGAAAAATTCAAAAAGTATAATGTTGAATTTAACATTTTAACAGTTCTCACAGGCTATTGTGCTGACCATATTGATGAGATTTATAAGTATTTCAGAGAAAAAGGGTTCAGATATCTGCAATTCATTCCTTGCCTTCGTCCTTTTGATGACGACAGTGAAAGTGAACTGTATATGACTCCCGAACAATACAGTGACTTTCTTATAAAAGGGTTTAATTACTATGTGAAAGACTATGTTCGTGGGCAATATACAAGTATCCGTTGGTTTGACAACATTGTTCATCAGTTTCTCGGAAATCCTACTGAACAATGCGGTATGTGTGGTCATTGTATGCACCAGTTCGTTGTTGAAGGCAACGGAAATGTTTATCCTTGCGACTTCTATTGTACAGATAATTGGTATTTAGGAAATATCAATGATGCTGATGAAAATTTCGACACATTGGCACACTGCGAAAAGGCCATCGAATTTTTAAGAGAAAGTCTTGCAGTACCTGACAAATGCAAACAATGCAAATTCTATCCCGTATGTCGTGCAGGTGGCTGTAAACGGACAAGAGCCGACAGAGATTACTGTGAAAGCTATAAAAAATTCTTCTCATCCTGTCTGCCACTTTTCAGGGCATTCATAAACGAGAAGAAGGGATATAAATAAAGTAAAAAGCGAGGTCAATGACCTCGCTTTTTTAATAATACATAAATTCATCCATCATTCCTGATGCAGTCAACCCAAAAACTACGAAAAAGAAAACATAAAACAGAACTGCTAAAACAGTTGAAATTGCAATCATAATAAGATTATATTTCGCAAAATTACGAAGACTCTTACTATAATTCGAACCGAAAGCAACTATAAAGAGCATAATCAAACCTATAACGGGAAGTGAAAAAAGAATAGAGTATCCCAAATATGCCCAGATTGAAACAGGCTTATATTCCGGAGGAAGCATATCCTCTGTGATTGTTGGCGGATAATAAGGATTTGCCTGGTATTGATATTGATTTGGTGCACTTTGGTATGGTGGCTGATTTGGTGCACTTTGGTATGGTGGCTGATTAGGTGCACTCTGATATTGTTGCTGATTAGGTGTACTCTGGTATTGAGTTTCTGTAGCCACCGGGTCAACATAAACTGTTTCCTGTTGGCATTCCTGGTTACTCACCTGTTGCTGTGCAACATCTGCACCACAATTCTCACAGATTGACGTATTGTTCACAAGTTCCTTACCACACTTAGGACAAAAACTCATTTTTATTCCCTCTCTTCACACGTAAATATATTTTGATTATACAATCTTATTTTTGATTTTTCAACTCTTTTTTTCTTTTGTCAAAAAATGTCTTTGTTTCTTTAGCAACAACTCCTGAAAGTACAAAGAGAGCTATCATATTTGGAATTGCCATAAGACCATTGAAGATATCAGCGATTGTCCATACTGCAGAAATTGTCATATATGGTCCTATAAACACAGCAAGGATATAAAGATATCTGAATGCCTTTACGATTTTCTTATTACCTTTTGTAAGGTATTTAAGACAACTTTCTGAATAATAGTCCCAGCCAAGAATTGTTGTGAATGCAAAGAATACAAGACAAACCATAAGCACAAATGATGTTACTTTTTCAGGTAAGAATGCAATACCTTCACCAAAAGCATAAGATGTAACGCCTACACCTTCAAGTCCTTCTACCTTCCAAGCACCTGTGATGATGATTGAAAGACCTGTCATTGTACAGATTACGATTGTGTCAAGGAATGTTCCTGTCATTGTAACAAGACCTTGTCTTACAGCAGAATTTGTTCTTGCCGCAGCAGATGCGATAGGTGCTGAACCAAGACCTGATTCGTTTGAGAAAATACCACGTGCAACACCTTTTTGCATTGCAATAAACATTGTACCAATAATACCACCTGTTACTGCAGATGGATTAAATGCACCTTTAACAACAAGTTCAACAGCCATTGGAATTTTATCAAGATTTGAGAAAATGAGCATAAGAGCAAAAACAATATAAGCAATTGCCATAAAAGGAACAACAACAGTTGCAACCTTTGAAATTCTCTTGATACCACCAATAAGTACAAGACCCACGCAACCAGCAAGGATAACTGATGCGATTACTACTGACCATGAATATTCACCGATAAAAGGAATATTAACAGTATTTGCATTGTTTGCATCAAAGAATGAATTGATTGCTGATGAAATACCGTTTACCTGTGTGAATGTACCGATACCCATAAGTCCTGCACAAACTCCAAAGATTGCAAATGCTTTTGCAAGCCATTTCCAGTTTTTGCCCATACCTTTTTCGATATAGTAGAATGGTCCGCCCCATGTGTGACCG
>JAZSHP010000129.1:0-22787 GCA_045533355.1 Candidatus Fimenecus sp. | reverse complement strand
TGTCCAGAATATTCTGTTTTTAAAAGTTCTTTTGAGTATCATTGACGGCGATGCTGATTTCAAGACATATTTTACATATCTTTTGCTTTTCTTTGGTGTGTATTTCCTTGTTAATGTGATTTCTGCATTTGCGGAAAGAACAAGGCTTATTTCAACCAAAATTGTACTTAAAAAACTTAATAACAAGATATTCCAGAAGGCTGTTCAGCTTGATGTAAGCTGTTACGAAAACCCTGAATTTTACGACAAATATCAACGAGCAACTCTTGTTCTTTCATCAAGCTACTTTGACCTGATTTGTTGGGACGTTGCTGCTATTATCGGTGGCATTATTGCTCTTATCTGTGTTGTTACTACCGTTACCGTAATCAACCCGATGTACTTGTTATTCCTCTTGCCTGTTACTCTTGTTTTTGTTATTGAAATTTATAAAAGCAAGGCTGTATATAAGCGCGACCTTGAAATGACAACAAACAACAGAATCAAGGCATATATCCAGCGTACAATGTTCTTAAAAGAATATTCAAAGGATATGAGAACATCAAACATTTTCGCAGTGCTTATCGGACGATTCAAGGCCGCTATTGATGCTAATGTTGTAATTCTCAAAAAGTACGGAGCCAAGCTTTTCCTGTACAGTATGCTCAGCTCACTTTTCAGCGATTTTATACCTATTATCGGCACATACGCCTTTGCAGGATATCAGTTTGTTTTCACAAAAGCACTCTCAATATCGGATTTTTCCGTTGTGCTTTCATCAATCAACTCGGTTCGTGATTCTACAATGGCAATTGCCGAGGGCTTTGACGAGCTTTCACAGATGGCATTGTATTTTCAGAATCTGCGTGATTTCTTTGACTATGAGCCAAAAATCACAGATGGTGGTAAGGATGCAGGAAAATTTGAAAGCATTGAATTCAGAAATGTCACCTTCAAGTACCCTGACACAAGCAGATATATTCTTAAAAATGTATCCTTTAAAATCAACAAGGGTGAAACTATTGCAGTTGTTGGTATCAATGGTGCGGGTAAATCAACTCTCGTTAAATTGCTTTTGCGTTTTTATGACCCGGACGAGGGTGAAGTACTTTACAACGGAATCAATGTAAAAGAATATAATGTTCAGTCACTTCGAAATGCTTTTGCTACTGTTTTTCAGGATTATAAAAACTTTGCAATTTCTGTCAATGAAAACATTCTTTGTCACGAATGTAGTGACGAGGAAAAGGCAATTGCTGAAAAAGCACTCCGTCAGAGTGGTGTATGGGAGAAAATTCAGAGTCTTCCGAATGGTGCGGACACAGTTCTTACACGTGAATTTGAGATTGACGGTGCGGGTCTTTCAGGCGGTGAAAATCAGAAGGTTTCTGCGGCCCGTCTTTTTGCACGGGACTTTGAGATTGCAATTCTTGACGAGCCAAGCTCTGCGCTTGACCCTATTGCAGAATATAAAATGTATGAAAACCTGATTGAAGTTACAAAAAATAAAACTGTTATCTATATTTCACACAGACTTTCCAGCGCGGTGCTTTCTGACAGAATTTATGTGCTCGGTAACGGCACAATTCTTGAATCCGGCTCACACAGTGAGCTTATGGCACAGAATGGTGAATACAGTAAGATGTTCACACTTCAGGCATCAAGCTACAAAGGAGAAAGTGAGGTGAGTGAAAATGTTTAAGAAAAAGGAAAAAGAAAAGACAATTCACTCAATGCCTTCTAACATTTTCTTCTTTGTTAAAATGCTTTTCAGTGTTTCTCCCCTTTTAGTCATCGGTGAATTTATATGGGGACTTCTGATGATATTGCCTAACAATCTGATTCGTGTTATCGGTGTTAAATACATCATCGATGTTGTGACAGAAGGCACAAATCTCGAAAGAATTTTCTATGCAGTTATTGTTATTGCACTTATTTTAATTCTTTCCACGGTAATTTCCTGGTTATTCAGAGAATTTTATTGGAATATGGAAAGAGAAAGACTTTATTACGGTCTTAATCAGAAGCTTTATGACAAGGCAAGAAGTCTTGACCTTGAGTCCTACGACAACCCCGAATTCTACAACAACTTCATTCTCACAATTGAATCCTCATCAGGTAATATTCAGAATCTTTTAGGACTTGTGAGAATGTATGTTGGTCATATTATTTCTCTTATAACAGTTTCCTCGGTGCTTTTCACCATTGACCCTTGGTGTCTGGTGATTATCCTTGTGGTAATTTGCGTTTTTCTTCCTATCAGTAAGCGTGTCGGTACACTTATGATGGAAAGACGAATTGACAATGCAAAATATCACAGACGTGCCGACTATTTCCAGCGTGTTTTCTATTTACAGGACTATGCCAAGGAAGTGCGAATGAACAACATTTCTCCACTTCTTATTGACAGATACAATGATGCTGCTGATGATGTCATTAATAACCAGAAAAAGTACTGGAACAAGATTTCAGCACTCAACTGCACACAAAAGGTCGGTGTTCAGGGACTTGGGTTTATGTTCATTCTTCCACTTTATCTCGGTTACTGTGTGCTTATTAAGGAAGACCTTTCTGCAGGTGACTTTGTAGCCACCTTCAACGGTGCTCATGCTGTTGCTATGTCCTTCCAGTTCCTTACAATTTGGGCATTGGCTCGTTTCTCAGAGCAAGGTAAAATGATTGATAAATACCGTGAATTCCTCAACGCTGATTTTAAGATTAAAAATGGTGGAGTAAAGGTAGAAAAAACCGAACCGAAGGAAATCACCATTAAAAATCTTTCATTCACCTACCCTAATAATGACAAGCCTACGCTTGAGGATATTAATCTTACAATCAAGCCTTATGAAAAGATTGCTCTCGTCGGATATAATGGCGCAGGCAAAACCACCCTTACAAATCTGTTGTTAAGGCTTTATGATGCTACTGAGGGTGAAATTCTCATTGACGGTGAAAACATCAGAAACGCCACAGCAGACTCTCACAGAGACCGATTTGCAGCAGTATTTCAGGATTTTCAGATTTTCTCATGTAATCTTGGTGAAAATGTTGCTCTCGATATTAATCCTGACGAAGAAAAAGTCTGGAATGCTCTCAAAAACAGTGGCTTCAACAAGGAACTTAAAAACGGAATCAAATCAGAGCTTTTGCGAGAATTTGACGATGACGGCGTTATGCTCTCAGGTGGTGAAGCACAAAAAACAGCAATTGCCCGAGCATTCTATAAGGACTGTCCTTATGTTATTCTCGACGAGCCGAGTGCAAACCTTGACCCTGTTGCCGAATATAATCTTAATCAGGCTATGATTGAGGCAGCCGACCAAAAAACTGTTATTTTCATTTCTCACAGACTTTCAACTACCGTTAATGCAGACAGAATTTATGTTATGGAAAAAGGTCGCATTATTGAAAGCGGTAATCACGAAGAATTGATGAAGCTGAACGGAACTTATGCATATATGTTCAATCTTCAGGCAGAGAAATATAAAACGGAATAAACAAATAAAACTCGGTAGCAATACCGAGTTTTTTAATACAAATTATAATTTATCGGGCTCTTTTAATTATTAAAATGGATATGAATCGTAGGGGACGATGAGTCTCATCTGCCGGTTCGGTCGGTGCTTCTGCTTCGCAGAGGTGTCCACCGGACACCCGCACCCCACATCGTCCCGTTCCAAAGTGTGCTATTGACCTGCTTCGGGACGATGTGGGCATCGTCCCCTACAAGAAATATTGTTCTATATTAGCTCCCCGACAAACTCCGATTTATTCAAATCATTATGTATAGAACATTTCGTCACTATGTTCACAATGACTTTTTTCTTTACATTGCTTCTTGTTTTTGCTACAATATACGAAACAGTACAAAGGAGAATGCTTATGTTAACAGTTGTTCGTTACATTACTGCCATTATTATGGTGGCTTTTAATCTTTTCAATTTCCTATTCAATGATTATGCCTATCCCGGTTTATCAAGAAAGGATGCTTACCTTTTTGTTTATTTCACAGGTAATTCTGTTGAGGAACAGAGAATCAATATGGCTATAAGCTCTGATGGTTACAGATTCCAGGCTCTCAATGACAACAAGCCGATTATTGAGCAAAAATTAGGCACAGAATGTTGTCGTGACCCATATATCCTTAAAGGTCAGGACGGTTGTTACTACATTATTGCAACTGATATGGATGCAAATCTTGGTTGGACATCTAACCACGCTCTCGTTACATGGAAATCAGAAGACCTTATTAACTGGACTGACGAAACTGTAATTGACATCCGTGACCTCGGTGGTGAATTTGCAAACACAACCCGTGTGTGGGCACCACAGGCAATCTGGGACCCGGAAGTAGAAATGTATATGGTTTACTGGGCACATTCAACCACAGAAAACGATATCGCAGGACATTACTATGCATACACAAAGGACTTCAAGACATTTGAAACTGAGCCAAAGCCACTTTACGGACGTTGGGAAGAAGGTATTCAATGTATTGATGCTGACATAGTTTATAACGAAAATAACGGTTATTATTACCTTTATTTCAAGTACGACGAAACACAGCAGATTGCTTATGTCAAGTCACAGAGTCTTACAGGACCTTATGACACAGAAGACCCTGTAATCGTTTCTCTTGGCGGCCATGGTGTTGAAGGTAGCACAATGTACAACATCAACGGAACAGATAAATGGGTTATGATTATGGACGAATACGGCACAGGTCATTTCTATACACAACAGACAGACGACTTTGAAAACTTTAAACGAGTTAATCGCGACATTACTGCTATGGACCATTTAAAACCTCGACATGGTTCAGTTGTTACAATTACCGAAAAGGAATACAAGGCACTCAAAGCAGAATTCGGTGTTCAGGAAATTCCTGATAACCCAACAATTAAATAATGATAACAAAAAAAGACTTTCTCAATGAGAAAGTCTTTTTTATTAACCAACTCTGCGGGTTTCCTGCATAGCACTGAAATCGTAATATCGGATAACGGTAAAATGTCTGAGAAAACTGTATTTTGCCTTTATAACCTTTTGTGAAATTCTTGTATCACAGAAAGAGATTACCGGACCCATACATAATGCTGTAACAATTGTTCCGATACCGATTGGCCCTTCCAATGCAAAAGCAATACCTGTACAAATAAGGTCTGTGATTACCCTGCTCCACTTGTATTTAATTTTCACATTGTCTTCCATTACAAAACCAAGTGCATCATAAGGTGAAACACCAAGATTGCAGTTGAAATAGAGTGATGCTGAAAGACTTAAAAGGAAAACGCCAAGTGCCATAAATACGAGTTTTACAGGAAACGAAATCTCTGTAGGTAAAAACTGGTTGTAAAGTCCTGTAAAAAATTCACACACATACCCAACGCCTACCATATTGACAACTGTGCCAAGGTTGATAAGTTTCTTTGATGTAAGTGCAACGAGAACGAGAATCACACCATTCATACACATCTGGAACAGACCGAAGCTTATTCCTATCTTTGCACTGATGCTCATATTAAGCGCTGTGAACGGGTCAACACCCATACCTGAATAAGAAAAAACAGAAACCGCAAAGCCCATAAGAAGAATACTTAAAAACATTATTGCAGTTCTTTTTGCTCCGTCCTTTTGTGAGATAATATTAATCGGGTTCATATTTTTGAAAATCTGTGTCATTTTAATTTAATTCGCCTTTTCTTTGTATATTTTTCACAAAGGATTGACCTTTGTTTTGTCATATATTACTATACAAAGAAGTTAAAGTCAATATTATATTGTTAAATTTTTAACTTTCTACCTTTGGCATAAATTAACAAATTCAAATATCATTTTTTGTGCAATTTGACATATAAAATGACAAAAAATCGGCGGAAATAATTCCACCGAAAAATTATTTGTATTCCTTTAATGCATTATATTCAATGTAGTTCCACACATATTGAAAATGTTTTTCATCACGAATTATTTCATCATAATATGACCGTTGCCATATTGAAATACCAGTTTCTTTTGTCACCATAGTTTTTAACGACCGAACTATAGTGCCCAATTTTGTAGGGGACGATGCCTTCATCGTCCCCTACGATATGTGATAATATTGGTTTTTTGTTATCTGTACATATTGTCACAAAATACAATCCATTGTTGCTATAATCATAATTTTGTAACCTTATATTTTTTCTTTTTGGTAATTCAGACATGTTATGAAAGCTTATGAATGAAAAGACCTGACAACAACTTTGGTTCAAACCAAGTTGATTTTGGTGGCATAACCTTTCCTGCGTCCGCAATATCCATTAATTCATTCAATGATGTAGGATACATTGCGAATGCTAATTTCATACCTTCTTTACATCTTCTTTCAAGCTCACCGAGTCCTCGGATACCACCCACAAAGTCGATTCTCTTATCAGTTCTCGGGTCTTCGATACCTAAAATCGGTGTAATAAGGTTGTTCTGAAGAATTGAAACATCAAGACATTCAACAGGGTCATTTTCGTTAATGAATTCTGCCTTCGCAGTAACTTTATACCATTTTTCATCAAGGTACATACCGAATGTGTGTCTTTCCTTTGGTGAATATGGACTTTCATCTGTTTCTTCAACTACAAACTTTTCACTCATTTTTGCAATGAATTCTTCACTTGTATTTCCGTTAAGGTCTTTGATTACACGGTTGTAGTCCATAATCTTCAACTGGTCACAAGGGAAAATAACTGAAAGGAAGAAATTAAACTCAGCATTCTTATCGTATTCGCCCTCACCACGTCTTCTTTCACCAACACGAACTGCAGATGCACATCTGTGATGTCCGTCAGCAATATAAAGATAATCGATTTCAGCAAATTCCTTAACAAGAGTATCAATAACATCGTCGTCATCAATTACCCATACAGTCTGTGAAACGCCATCATCACTTACAAAATCATAGCAAGGTGTATGAGTATTCTTCCAATTTTCTATAATATCAGAAACAGTTTTATTCTCTCTGTGCGTAAGGAAAATAGGACCTGTGTTAGCATCAAGAGTATCAACGTGACGAATTCTGTCTGCTTCCTTGTCAGCACGGGTAAACTCGTGCTTTTTAATTGCATTATTAATATAATCATCAACTGCAGTACAACCAACGATACCTGTCTGTTCACGACCATTCATAATCTGACGATAAACATAAAGCATTGGTTTTTCGTCCTGTTTGCAGATGCCCTTTTCACTTAAAGCATCAAGGTTTTCCTTTGCCTTTTCGTAAACCTCTGCTGAATAGATATCAATACCCTGTGGTAAGTCAACCTCTGCCTTATCAACATGCAAGAATGAATAAGGCTTATCCTTTACCATTTCTCTTGCTTCCTCTGAATTCATTACATCATAAGGTAATGCACCAACTGAAGATGCGTATTCATCCTTAGGTCTTACAGCCTTAAACGGTTTCAATATTGCCATCTTTATTTCCTCTTTTCCCTATTTTAGATATAATTTTAAACAATGCTATCCATACCAGTACACCAAACAAAGCACCCAGACTATCAACAAGAATATCAGTTGTCTGGAATGCTCTGCCAGGCACAAAAATCTGATGAATTTCATCCCCGGCTGCACAAAGTACGGTTATAGCAAATGCCATTAAATTTGTATTTTTAGTTTTCCATGTAGCATAAATACTGTTGCCGAGACTGAATGACAGTGCAGCAAACTCAAGCATATGTGCAAATTTGCGAATCAATTCTCCGTCAATATACACCTGAAGCCATTGAAGAATTTTACTTACAAGAGAGTCGCTTAATTCCTTCGACTCCTCGGCATCCTGCGCAGAAAGATTGAATATAAGACTGAGAATAAGGACTGTCAATGCCCAGGAAAAAACTATGTATAATTTTCTTTTTAAACTCATTGTGTCTGCCCTTTATAGAAATAGATATTAGTACTGTTTCCCGCAAAGAATATTCCGCTTACACCTTCGGAGATTGCCATAACAGTATCTTCATACTGTATAGGCAACACAACTGCATTTTTAAGCAGATAGCTCTCACAAGCAACAGCCTTTGCCTTTGTTGGTGCAGAAACAACACCATCCACCAAAAGATCATATTCTTCGGATGAATAGCCGAAGATATTCTGGGAATTTCCTGTCCTGAAAATCGAAAGGAAATCTGCAGTTTTGTTGGAATCAACAACCAAAGGATAAATCGCAAGGTCATATTCCCCTGCTTTTATCTTTGTACGGAAGGTTTCTTCATCAACAACAGAAAATTTTCCGTTAAGCTCAACGCCGATATTCTTCTGCCAACTGTTGACAATTGCCTTTGCCGTTTCCTGATACTTTTCTGTACAAAGAATTTCTACAGCCAAATTATCTATTTTCAATTCTTCAAAAGCAGATATCATAAACTCTTTTGCATTTCCGCTGTTAAACGGAATTTTTTCAATATTTCCACCCGAAAGATTATAATATGAAGAAATGAAATTTTCAGCAGGATTTTTTGTCACAGACGACTTATCAATAGCAGAAACAAGCCCTGCGCGAAGATTAACATTCTTGAATTTAGCCTTATTCATATTAAAAATAAGTGATGTTGAAATATTAGTAAGGTTTGTCTTTGTAGTCTTTTTACCCAATTCACTGATAGCACTCTCCGAGGTGAAAAAGCCTATGTCATAAGTCCCCTCGTCAACCTTTTTCGCAATATCTACCTCATCACTGTTTACGTAAAGCCTTACGGATGTAGGCAATGCCTTAAAATCACCTGAATAATCCTCACTTTTTGAAAAACGAACTGATTCATTATCCTTTATAGCAGAAAGATAAAAGCTGCCGTTTGAAAGAATGTACTGTTTGTCAAGTCCGTATCTGCCGTTTGTCAGATTGAAAAAAGCCTCATTACAAGGGAATGAAACAGGTTGTGTCAAAACATAAAGAAAATCCGATGTTTTTTCTTCCAACTGAATTTCAAGTGTATAATCATTGATTGCCCTGACACCCAAATCATTTACAGGAATCTCACCGTTATGTATAAGCTTGGCATTTTTGATATTTCCGAGAAGGTGAAAATCAGGTGCATTTGTTTCGGCAGACACTGCACGTCGAAGAGCAAAAGCAAAATCCTGCGCCCTTACTTTTTGTGAAATTGAAGCACCTTTTTCATCGATAAAATTCTGCGTTTCTTCTGAAATGAAATATTTCAGATTTTCGTTAAGATAGAATGTATAAACAAGTCCATCAGCAGACACTTTATAGTCCTTTACGGCACATTTCTGCACCTCATCATTTTCATCAAGCCTGAACAAGCCGTCAAAAATATTGACAGCCACCATTCTTTCCGCAGTACTCTCCGCTACCTGAGGGTCAAAATAACGTGGCATTTCGGGAACAGCACAAGCAAGATATACCTCTTCCGTCTCTTTCTTACACCCTGCAAAACAAGTTACAAGAAGAACACAAGCTATAAAAATACTGATAATTTTCTTAAACATTTTATTCACCGTCTGCTATTATAACAAATAAACCATAAAATGGCTATAATTTAATGAAAAATTTTTATATTTCAAATAAATCGGGATTTAACAGTATATTAATATAGAACAACATATTTTGTAGGGGACGATGCCCACATCGTCCCGCAGTCGGTTAACAGCACACTTTGGAACGGGACGATGTGGGCACCGTCCCCTACTTGGCTCCCCTTGTCAGGGGAGCTGTCACCGTAAGGTGACTGAGGGGTAGTCAGTTATACTATTAACTTATCTCTCCCTCCGTCTTTGCCTTACGGCAAATCCACCTCCCTCGTCAGAGGGAGGCAATATCACATCATTCAATCTCCCCTACAAATTATAATTTACAACTATATATTATCGCATAAACAAGAAAATTTTGCATACTATAAAATAGTGAAAAATTTATTGACAAAATTTCATTTTTTGTTATAATACCAATTGGAGACTCGGCTTTTGTGGAAAGTCTGACAGGGAGAACACGTCACCGACTGAAAGCGTGTTTGAGATGAGTAGTAAGTTTCGGGAACACTTCAAGGGCAAAAACTAATTGAATAATAAAAGAGGATACACTTTTTGTGTATCAATGCGGGTGGCACCGCGGGTATTTATTTTGATTACTCGTCCCGGGAATATTTTAAGTATTCCCGGGGCTTATTTTTTTACTCGGGAAAATGGAGGTAGACAAAAATGTACAGAACACTATACTGTAACGACATCTGTGACAAGCATATCGGCCAAACAGTTCAGCTTGCCGGCTGGGTTGATGTTGTCCGTGACCACGGTGGCGTTATCTTCGTTGACATCCGTGACTATACGGGTGTTACTCAGGTTGTTATTCACGACGAAAGCTTAGTTAAAAATGTAAACCGTGAAACTGTTATTTCAGTTACAGGTACCGTTGAAAAGCGTGACCCTGACACAGTTAACGAAAAAATTGCGACAGGTTATGTTGAGCTTGTTGCAACTGAATTACAGATTTTAGGTAAAAGTAAAAATATGCTCCCATTTGATGTAAGAGCATCAAGACAGAGCAAGGACGAAGTTCGTCTTAAATATCGTTACCTTGACCTTCGTAATCCAAGAAATCACGATAATCTTGTTAAGCGTTCAAGAATTATCCGTCATCTTCGTAACAAGATGGAAGAAAAAGGCTTCCTTGATATGCAGACACCTATTCTTACTGCATCATCTCCTGAAGGTGCTCGTGACTTCCTTGTTCCGTCAAGAAAGCATCCGGGCAAGGTCTATGCTCTTCCACAAGCTCCACAGCAGTTCAAACAGCTTCTTATGGTTTCAGGTTTTGACCGTTATTTCCAGGTTGCACCTTGTTTCCGTGACGAAGATGCTCGTGCTGACCGTTCACCGGGTGAATTCTATCAGCTTGACTTTGAAATGGCATTTGCAACTCAGGAAGAAGTTCTTGATGTTTGTGAAGACTTGATTTACGATACATTCAAAGCATTTACAGATAAAAAGGTTACTCCTAAGCCATTCCGTAGAATCACTTATGCTGATGCTATGATGACTTACGGTTCAGATAAGCCTGACCTTCGTAACCCACTTATTATTTGTGATTTGACAGACTTCTTCGCAGGCGTTGACTTCCCTGCTTTTAAAGGTAAGCCTGTTCGCGGTATCGTTGCTGACTGTACAGGAAAATCAAAGAAATTCTTTGAAGATTCACTTAAATACGCAACTTCAAACGAAGTAGGTCTCGGTGGTCTTGGTTATATCACACTCAAGGATGGCGTTTTTGCAGGTCCTATTGCAAAATTCTTAAGTGATGCACAGAAAGTTGAAATCACAGAACTCACAGGTGTTAAAGAGGGTGAAACACTCTTCTTTATCTGTGATGAAAAGAAGAATAACACAGAGAAAAAGGCAGGTATGATTCGTAACTGGCTTGCAGGAGCAAATCAGCTTGACTTAATCAGAGATGATGCATTCGAATTCTGTTTCGTTGTTGACTTCCCAATGTATGAAAATGATGAAGAAACAGGTGAAACAATCTTCACTCACAACCCGTTCTCAATGCCACAGGGTGGTATGGAAGCTCTCCTTACAAAGGATCCAACTGAAGTTTTAGCTTATCAGTATGACCTTGTTTGTAATGGTATCGAACTCGCTTCAGGTGCTGTTCGTAACCACGACATTGATATTATGAAAAAGGCATTTGAAATTGCAGGTTATGACGAAGAAGAACTCAAAAACCGTTTCAATGCTTTATATACAGCATTCCAGTATGGTGCTCCTCCTCACGCAGGTATGGCACCCGGTATTGACCGTATGGTAATGCTTTTGACAGACGAAGAAAAAATCCTTGATGTTATCGCATTCCCACTTAACGGTAATGCTCAGGACTTACTCCTTGGTGCTCCAAGTGAAGTTACAAATCAACAGCTTGAAGATGTTCATCTTCTCGGTAACGGTAGTGCACTTGCACAGCGTCAGGCTGCAGTTGGTGGTAGTTCAAAGAAAGCAAGTGGCAAACGCTCAACATTCTCAAATGCTCAGCAGTTAAATCAGTTGTCACTTACAGAGGATGAAGAAACAGTTATGCAGGGCATTTTCACTGCTATGGCTGAAAGTGAAGCAAAGCTTAAAGATATAGATACAGAAAATGTAGAAGAGATGGTACACGTTATGCCAATGACAACCGTACTTCGTGAAGATGTACGCGTACAGAATTTCTCAAGAGAAAGCCTTCTTGAAGGTGCTCCTGAAAGAAACGAAGACAGCTGGCAAGTACCAAGACTTGTAAAGTGAGGTGAATAGTAATGAAATATTATGCAACAAAAGTTTCCCAAAAAGGAAATATCGCAGTTGATGATACAATTCTTGTAAAGGATGTTGTTACAACTGCAGGTTCAAAAATTCTTGACGGTTTCAAGCCACTTTTCAGTGCAGAAGCAGTTACTCGACTTGAAGCTAAAGGCTACACAGTAGCTGGAAAAACAAATGTTGGTGAATTCGGTCTTGACCTTGTTGGTGAATTTTCATACTATGCACCACAGGACGGAAAATTAGAAGGCTCTGCAGCAACTCTCGTAGCAAACGGTGAAGTAGAAGCAGCACTCGGTGTTGATATGAATGGTGCTACAAGAAGAGCAGCAGCTCTCGCAGGTGTTGATTTCTTAAAACCAACTTATGGTACAGTTTCTCGTTATGGTGTAATTTCTTGTGCTGCATCAGGTGAACAGGTTGGTGTTTATGCTAAAGATGCAGAAAAGACAGCTGAAATTATGGGTGTTATCGCAGGTCATGATGATAAAGACGGCACAAGTCTTAAAGACGAAACTTATGATTACTCTATTACTGATGTAAAAGGCAAGAAAGTTGCTATTAACAAATTCTTACTTGATAAAGCAGACGATGAAACAAAGGCAAAGGTTATGGCATTTGCTGACTCACTTCGTGCAAATGGTGTTGAAGTTACAGAAGTTAGCTGTGATATGGCTGAGGTTGCAAACACAGCATGGCAGATTCTTATGTGTGCTGAAACTTGCAACAATGTTTCTCGTTATGACGGTGTTAAATTCGGTCACCGTGCAAAAGAATATAAAAACATTGACGAATTATATGTAAACACAAGAACAGAGGGCTTTAACTTCCTTACAAAGGCAGTTATCCTTTACGGTTCAGATGTTCTTTCAAAGACTCGTTATAAGGATTGCTTTGATAAATCACTCCGTGTTCGTCGTGTTGTTGCAGAAGGAATTCAGAAGGCATTTGAAAATTTTGATGCAATTCTTTCCCCTGTTTGCAGTAAAGCATCATACGAAGCATACGATATTAAAGATGCATTCGGTAAAGTATTTGAAGAAAGCGTGTTCACGGCAGTACCAAATCTTATCGGTATTCCTGCTCTTGTTACAAATGGTGTTCAGCTTATGGGTAACCATTTCCAAGAGAGCACACTTTTAAGTCTTGCTCACAGCGTTGAAAAGGAGGACAAATAATATGAAATACGAACTTGTCATGGGCCTTGAAACTCACGTTGAGTTAAGTACTGAATCAAAGATTTTCTGTTCATGTGGTGGACACGGTCAGGGCAGTGAGCCTAACGATTGTGTTTGTCCTGCTTGTTCAGGTATGCCGGGCATGTTACCTGTAATGAACAAGAAAGTTGTTGAACTTGCAGTTACAGCAGGTCTTATGCTTAACTGTGACATCAATAAATACACAACATTTGATAAGAAAAACTACTATTATCCTGACCTTCCTTGTGCATACCAGATTACACAGATTAATCATCCAATCTGTACAAACGGTTGCGTAACACTTAAAACAAGTGAAGGCACAAGAGATATCAGAATCAAGCAGATTCATATGGAAGAAGATGCAGGTAAGCTTGTTCACAGCGGTAATTCATCATTTGTTGACTTTAACCGTACAAGTGTTCCACTTATCGAAATCGTTACACAGCCTGACTTCCGTAGTGCAGAAGAAGTTGTAACATATCTTAATAAACTTAAGTCAATGTTCCGTTCAAGTGGCATTTCAGAATGTGAAGAAGGTGCTATGCGTTGCGACGTTAACATTTCTGTTCGTCCTGTTGGTAGCACAGAATTCGGTGTTCGTACTGAAATCAAGAATATGGCATCATTTGAAGCTATTGAAAGAGCAATCAAGTATGAATCACAGCGTCATATGGATGCTCTTGAATATGAAATCGAAGAGCTTGTTCAGGAAACAAGAAGATTTGATGATGTAAGTGGTAAGACATTTGCAATGAGAAACAAGGAAACTGAAGCAGATTATCGTTATTTCCCTGATGCAAACCTTATGCCTATTATCATCGACGATGCTTGGCTTGAAGAAATCAAGGCTAACAAGCCTGTTGCAGTTGACGAAAAGGCTGAACAGTATCGTGAATACGGAATTTCTGAAAAAGAAATTGATATGCTCATTTCTAACCACAAGATTGCAAAAATGCTTGACGATATTATCGCTATGGGTTGTAATCCAAAGGATACTGCAACATGGATTCTTACTGACTGTGCAGGTGTTCTTCGTAAAGATGGTAAGACTCTTAACGACCTTACAATGACCGCTGAAACTCTCGCTACTATCATCAAGATGGTTGACAGTGGTGAAATCAACAGAAACGCAGGTAAGAAGGTTCTTATTGCAGTTGTTGAAGACAATGCAGACCCTGTTGAATTTGTCAAGGCAAACGGTCTTGATAAGAAGTTTGATTCAACTGCAATTGAAGGCGTTATTGATAACGTTATCGCACAGAACGAAAAAGCAGTTGCAGACTTCAAGAGTGGTAAAGAAAAAGCTCTTATGGCACTCTTCGGTGCTTGTATGAAGGAACTTCGTGGTGCAGGCGACCCTGCAGTTATCAAAGAACTTCTTGAAAAGAAGCTTAAGGCATAAAGAAAAATCCTCCCAATCGGGAGGATTTTTTAGTGCAAAATGTAAAGTGCAAAACGCAAAATGCCTCCCTCTGACGAGGGAGGTGTCAAAATCTTTGATTTTGACGGAGGGAGAGATAAGTTCATAGTGCAACTGACTACCCCTCAGTCTGCTTCGCAGACAGCTCCCCTGACAAGGGGAGCCAAGTAGGGGACGACGACCACGGCGTCCCGTTGTCGGCTTATCTGTTCACTTAGTTCGGGCTGCCGAGTCGTCAGCCCCTACAATTACGAATTCCCAATTACGCATTACGAATTACCCCGACATACTCCAATTTAAACAACCACATTATAAAAAAAAGCGAGGATTTTTACATCCTCGCTCTTTTGTTATTTACAATTATAATCTTGTAATTTCAACAAGAATTGTCCAGAGTCTTGAACTCTTGAGCTTGAATACAACCTTTTTAAGGAATGGAAGAAGACCTGTTTCTTCTACAAATTCATCTGCCGGTTCATCATTGTCAATAACAAGTGCTTGTGTAAGACACATACCACCTTCACCGAAAAGCTCAGCTCTTACATATTTGAAATCCTCTGCGCCTTCAATTTTATCAAGGTCAATAGTCACCTCACCTGCGCCGATTGTACCCTTGTAAATTACTTCACCATTTGCGATAAACTGAACTGTCTGTGCATCCTTAGCCTTTACAGTAATTTTATGTCCGTCAACTGCTACCTTTGTAAACATAGGATATGGAAGGCCTGAATTTTTCACATCAAAGCCTTCTTCCGGACCAATAATATCATTACCGCAAGGAAGCTCTCTTGTTACCATAAATGATGCGCCGTTCTGCATTGTTTCCTTAATATTTTCAACAGTATTTTCTTCCATCATATAAATATTGAAAGAACTGTCAATGTTCTCTATTGTGTGTGCATCAGTATTGCTGAAGCCGATAATATTCTTACCATAAGGTAATGTATACATAAGAAGATTATCCCAAAGAATTCTGTCATAAGGTGTAACACTGTTAGTTTCGTTGAAAACCTCTATACCGAGACATGAATCATATTTAAGTAGAATGTCACCGAAGAATTTAATATTTTCTTCATCACTAACAGTTGAAATATCATCACGGCTTTCCAACCAGTCACCCGGATGGTTGATAATTGAAAGACCACCATTCTTTTGTGTAAATTTTACTGCCTGTTCAAAGCCGTTTTCACTACCACCATAGCCATTACCAACATCTTCCGGCAAGAAGAATGCGTTTACATGGCTCTTTGTGAGAGTAAGGTTGTTAAGCTCGTTTGCACCTACAACACAAGTCATTCCTTTACCTCTGACAACACCGTCAGAAGTAGGATATGTACCGCTTGTGATACCTTCAAATTCTTCATCAGTAAGATGAGCCACAGGATAACCTAAAAGCTTCTGGTATGAATAGAGTAATACCTTTTTAGGTGCTCTGTTCCATTCAACACCTGTTATACCATGGTCAGCGTTTGCTAAAAAGTCGTAATCACGGTCGTAATATCCCTTTACCATATTTGCAAGGTCAACATTACCGTCACTGTATGTTGTATGTGAATGAAGAGAGCCCTTATATGCTCCCCAAGCATTTTCACCTTCCCAGATAACATCACTGTAAGGTGAAATAATTGTGTAGTCATCCTCAGCATCTGCTGCAAATGCAGTAAGACTTAACATCGGAGTAACACAAAGTGTCATACAAAGAATAATTGCAATAATTTTTTTCATAATAATACCCCCAATATTGATAAAAATATTATATAATGTTTTTCCTGAAATTTCAATATGCAAAAATAAAAGAGATGTCTCAAGTATAGCCTGAAACATCTCTTTGTTTTTATTTACCGAAAGAAATTTTTATAATTTCCCGAGCCTTGTTCAAATCAAGACCTTTATCAAGATGCATCAACTGTACCATCAGGTTTCCTGCGGCAGTTGCTTCGACAGGTCCGGCAATTACCTTCTTACCCGTATATTTCTCTGTGAGAGAATTAAGATAAGTATCTTTGCAACCACCACCAACAATATTGATGACATCAATCTGCTTGTTACTGATTTCCTCAATAACCTTAACTGCTTCATTATAGGTTTTTGCAAGTGAATGATAAACACAATTAATCACATCACCGATTGGCAAATCTGCTTTACCAAGATTGTTTCGGATAGCCTCAATCATATTATCAGGTGCGAGGAAATCACTGTGATTAGGATTGATATACTCGGTAAAATCGCTTTCCATCGCCATCTGCATCATTTCATCGTATGTGTACTTTTTGTCGAGATTTTTTCTGATATTCTGCAAAAGCCACATACCCATAATATTTTCCAGGAAACGATAACGATGTTCAATTCCACCCTCATTTGTAAAGCCTGAATTCATTGCCTTTTCACATGTAACAGGCTGTGAGTTTTCTGTACCGATAAGACTCCATGTACCTGATGAGATATAAACACCATTATCACCCACCGAGCAAGAAGCAACAGCAGATGCAGTATCATGTGAAGCACAAAGAATAACCGTTGTGTCAAATCCGACTTCTGCTTTTACTTCTTCACTTAAATTACCCACGACTGTTCCCGGAAGAGAAAGTGGAGCAAAGATTTTTTGTGGAATTCCAAGCTTTCCGAGGATTTCTTCATCTCTTTCAAAGGTTTCTGTATTTACAAGTCCACCTGTTGTAGCAAGTGTATATTCATTTTTGATTTCACCTGTTAATTTGAATGAAAAATACTCAGGCATCATAAGAAAATATTCAGCATTCTGGAGCTTTCCACTCATCTTGTCACAGTATAACTGATAAATTGAGTTGAAATTATTTGCCTGAATACCTGTACGCTCATAGAGCTCTTTTCTTGGAATAATTTCATCGATTTCTTCAGGGATACCTGATGTTCTTGCGTCACGATATGCCACAGCAGGCATTATTTCCTTCTTGTTTTCATCAAGAAGCACATAGTCAACGCCCCAGGTATCAATTGCAACCGTATCAGGTATAATTCCACGGTTTTTACACTCTTTAAGACCATTTTTGATTTCTGTAAAGAGCTTATCAACGTCCCAACAAAGAGTACCGTCAATATCTGTTATTCCGTTTTCAAATCGATATATTTCCTGGAGTTTTAACTTGCCGTCTTCAATATAGCCGAGAATATGACGACCACTTGAAGCACCCATATCAATAGCTAAACAGTATTTCATCAGATAACTCCCTTTTGAAGAATAAGATTTGCATAAAGTGCAGATTCACCTGTTGCAATAATTGCATAGCATTTCTTTGCTTCTTCATAGAATTCAAATCTTTCGTATTCACCGAAAGCATCTGCACCTCTGTTGTCGTGTTTTGCTACGATTTCTTTGTATTCGTCCCAAATAGGAGTTTCAACATTATCCCCTGCCATAACCTGCATTAACATAACAGGACTGTCAACATAAGTGTCAAGTGGAAATACTGTGAGAATAGCATCAAGAAGGTCTGTTGCACTATGTCCGTCTGCACGAAGGACTATTGCATTTTTACCCATACTCTCAGCAGGGAAATTAGCATCGGCAATAACTATTCTGTCGCTGTGACCCATTTCACAAAGAACCTTGAGCACTTCAGGAGACAAGATTTTTGGTATATTTTTAAGCATAATTAATCTTCCTTATTATAATGTTTATATCCCGGATGTTTGCCTGTAACACCATAGTAGTTTTCTCTTAAATATAAGAGCTTGTCAATGTTTGGCTTTGCAATTTCCTGAGCACCGCCAAGAAGATGAGCAGTAAGAGAAATTTTAGCAAACAATTCGAGAGTTTCCATTCTGTAATATGCAGTAATAAGGTCACAACCAACTGTTAACGCACCATGATTCTGTAAAAGCATTACGTCATGCTCTTTAAGATATGGAGCAATCGCTTCAGGCACTTCGTTTGTACTTGGTGTACCATAAGGTGTAAGTGGAATTGACCCGATTGCAATAACAGTTTCAATCATTGAATATTCGTCAAGACTCTTTCCAGCAACTGCATAACCTGTTGCTGTTGGTGGATGAGCATGTACAACAGCGCCAACATCTTCTCTTTCCTTATAACAACGAAGATGCATTTTGATTTCACTTGATGGCTTATAAGGAGCACCTTCAAGCACTTCGCCATCAGCATTGATTATAACAAGCTTTTCAGGAGTGATAAAGCTCTTGCTGATTCCTGTTGGTGTTGCCATAAAGTTTCCGTCAGGAAGCTTAACTGAAACATTACCGTCGTTTGCAGCAACCCAACCGAGCTGCCACATTTTGTGACATACATCACAAACCTGTTCACGGATTTCCATATATGATAAATTTTCCATTTTAATTACCTCTTATTTTTTGAAAAGTGGACCGAAGTTTTCACAAGCTCTGTAGTCTGCACTTTCCTTATCCATACCAAATGCATTCCAAGCAGCAGGACGGAAGATTTTTTCTTCAGGAACATTGTGCATACAAACAGGGATACGAAGCATTGAGCAAAGAGTAATAAGGTCTGCACCGATGTGTCCGTAAGAGATAGCACCGTGGTTAGCACCCCAGTTGTTCATAACATCATAAGCTGTCTTGAATGCACCTTCGCCTGTTGTTCTTGGTGCAAACCAAGTGCAAGGCCATGTATAGTCAGTTCTCTTCCAGAGTGTGTCAGAAACATCTTCAGGGAGTTCAACTGTCCAACCTTCAGCAATCTGGAGAACAGGACCGAGACCCTTAACAAGGTTAAGACGAATCATAGTAGCAGGCATTTCTGCTCTTGTTTCAAATCTTGATGAATATCCGCCGCCACGGAAATATCCAAGGTCAGCATAGTTCCAAGTAGCATTTTCCATAATTGCCTTCTGGTCGTCTTCAGTAACTTCGTACCAAGGCTTGATTACTGCATTACCATTTTCGTCTTTAGCAGCACCGTTAGCGTCAAGACAGCAAGCACCGGAGTTGATAAGGTGGATAATACCATCAGAATCCTTTGCCTTGCCTTCAATATCATAACCGGTAACTCTCTTGATTGCATCACCGCTCCAATATGTACGAACATCAGCAAACATCTGTGCACGATTTGTAAGAAGCTTCATAAAGAGCATACCAAGACCATTGAGAACATCGTTTTCAGTAGCAAGGATATATGGTTCTCTTGCACCGTTCCAGTCGAATGATGTGTTGAGCATTGATTCAGGGAAGTCACAGTTAGGGTAGAAGTCTGTCCACTGACGCTGACCCTGGAAACCTGCAGCAATAGCGTTGTGACCAACCATTTCTTCTTCACAACCCTTTGGAAGATTGTCGTTACCGTTCATAAGGTCTTTAATAATAACCATCATCTTAACAACAAATTCCCAGTCTGCATCCTTTTCTTCACGAGTTTTCTGAAGATTTTCAGGGTTCTTATCAAAGCCTTCAATGCAGTTTTCCTTAGCCCAAGCGAGAGCCTTCTGGAATTCAGCCTCGTCATAAACACCCTCTGTCATTCGACGGATGATTTCAACCTCGTCAACTGATTCAACACGCATACCAAGATAATCTTCAATGAAATCACAGTCAATGATTGAGCCACCGATACCCATACAGATTGAACCAATCTGAAGATATGACTTGCCACGCATTGTAGCACAAGCAACAGCAGCACGACCAAAACGAAGAAGCTTTTCTTCTACGTCAGCAGGGATTGTTTCATCATCAAGGTCCTGAACATCGTGACCATAGATACCGAATGCAGGAAGACCCTTCTGTGCGTGAGTAGCAATAACGGATGCAAGATAAACAGCACCGGGACGTTCTGTACCGTTAAAGCCCCAAACAGCCTTGATTGTATGAGGGTCCATATCCATAGTTTCTGCACCATAGCACCAGCAAGGAGTAACAGTAACTGTAATGTCAACACCTTCCTTACGGAATTTGTCAGCACAAGCAGCAGCTTCAGCTACTCGACCGATAGTAGTGTCAGCAATAACAACCTTTACAGGTTCGCCGTTTGAATATTTAAGGTTATCAGTAAAAAGTTTAGCAGCACGCTTAGCCATATTCATTGTCTGAACTTCAAGTGATTCACGAACACCGAGAACACCGCGTCTGCCGTCAATAGTAGGACGAATACCAATAACAGGATAATCGCCGATAAGTCTGTTTTTAGCCATAATAAACTCTCCTTTTAAAAGATAATTTTTCTCATAATAGTAAATAATTAAACTATACAAAATAAGTATATCAAATAGCGATTTTCAAGTCAATAAATAAAATAATAAATTGAAGTGTGTTGAACAGAACAATCAGCGGGATAAGCCGTTTTAAACACAAACGAATAATGTATACCATTTTATTGTTTATCTTAAAAGGTGAGAAGTCATTTAATTAGAATAGTATATAACACTGTGAAAATATGAAATTTTATGATGAAAGAACAGGTAAGAAAACATTTTTAATAAATTTTGAAAAATATGTTGACTTTTTATTATTCTAATGGTATTATATTCGGGCGATAAAAAGTCGCATATGCGCCGGTAGCTCAGCTGGATAGAGTGTTTGGCTACGAACCAAAAGGTCGGGGGTTCGAATCCCTTCCGGCGTGCCAATAAAGACGAAATGACCCTTGTGGTTGTTTCGTCTTTATTTTTTTTACATTAGAGGTAGGGATTCGAACAAGGAAGGAGCAAATCTTTGATTTGCGGAAGAAAACATTCCAGTGGAATGTTTTCGCTGACGTGGCAACGAGCAAAGCGAGGCGATAGGCACGGCAGTGCCGAGACAAAATCCCTTCCGGCGTGCCATTAAAAGAGAGTTTGCTTTTTTGCAGACTCTCTTTTAATTTTATGTTCTGTAATATTGGGGATTCGAAGCCTTAATTTGACATTCAAATTATAATTTATAAACATGATAATTTAAAAATTTATTCTTCACCATCCTATTTACATAAAAAAATGACCCCACAAAAATGTGAGGTCAATATTTTATTTAGATTTTCTCTTACTATAAAACAAATAAATAAAACATGTACACATATCAATTCCGAGAACAGAAAATATTGTCAAGGCGACAAAAACATATTTGTTACTTTGATATGCTGAAATAAAATCACCTTTAAACGCAAATCTGAAAGCATGCGTCATTCCACATAGCAAACAACCTTTACAATATATTTGGACAAAAGTTGTTACAAACAATAAATATATAAAAAAGCAAAGTATAAATATAGCTTGTGTAGCTATTACTGTACGAAATGTATTATTCTTTTTCATCTTTTATAAACAACGAAACAATGATTAAAACAAATGAAACAATCAACGCAAGAGCGTGTGGTACAATCGTCACAAGAGAAATGCATCCTTCAAACAGGAAACACTGCATGTACGCAACAGACAACAAATTGACAAACAAATAAGGAATAACAATTACTTTTTTTCTTATTTGGGGAACAGCAAGCAAAGTTAATGAACAAATGAAAGATATTGCTGCTACCACTATTGACGGAATGAAAAGGTTTTTAATAATAAGCTCTGTGCGAATTATATTAGTTGAATTAGTTGAATCACCGTTAAAGGCGTATAGAAATGCATTAATAGTAGAGACAGTAAGACAACATAAATGTAAGGTTATACCAGCAACTAAAAAGTTTTTAGATGACTTCCTCTTTTTAGAAACTCCAATAATGCTCTGTTGTGGTGCAACATTGGTTTCTTCTTTCAATACATAACCGCAATGAATACAATTTTTTGCTGTATCAGAAATTTCTTTTCCACATTCTGGGCATTTTATGAGTGCCATATCCCCACTCCTTTTATCATGCATTTAAACATATGCAATTCGTTAAATTCAATTATATATATATATATTTTTTTGTCAAGAATTTGTATAAATTATAGTTTGTCGGTGACTTTGAATATTAATTTGGAAATGAATCGTAGGGGACGATG
>JAZSHP010000123.1:0-21375 GCA_045533355.1 Candidatus Fimenecus sp. | reverse complement strand
CATATGAAGCAGGACCTGCAGCCATGTTATCTGGGTGAAGTGTACGACCTGTACCGCCACCTGAAGCAACTGAGAAGTAGTTTACGCCATTTTCCATAGCCCACTTCTTGTATGTGCCTGCAACAGGATGCTGGAAACGAGCTGGGTTAGTTGAGTTACCTGTGATAGAAACGTCAACGCCTTCCTTCTTCATGATAGCAACGCCTTCAAGAACGTCGTTTGCACCGTAGCAACGAACAGCAGCTCTTTCACCGTCTGAATATTTTGTTTCGTTAACAATCTTAAGTTCGCCTGTGTAGAAATCATACTCAGTCTGAACATATGTGAAGCCGTTGATTCTTGAAATAATCTTTGCAGCGTCTTTACCAAGACCGTTAAGGATAACCTGTAGAGGTACCTTTCTTACCTTATTAGCTGTCTTTGCGATACCGATAGCACCTTCAGCAGCAGCAAATGATTCGTGACCTGCAACGAATGCGAAACACTTTGTTTCTTCCTTAAGAAGCATTGCACCAAGGTTACCGTGACCAAGACCAACGTCTCTCTGTTCAGCAACTGAACCAGGGATACAGAAAGCCTGAAGACCCTTACCGATAACTGCAGCAGCTTCAGAAGCTGTCTTTACACCTGATTTAAGTGCAAGTGCAACACCGAGTGTGTATGCCCAAACAGCATTTTCGAATGCGATTGGCTGAACACCCTTAACGATGCCTTCAACATCAATACCTTTTGATTCGCAAAGAGCCTTTGCATCTTCGAGAGAAGCAATACCGTATTCAGCAAGACATTTCTCGATTTTAGCCATACGTCTTTCTTTGCCTTCAAATCTTACATCATTAGCCATTTTAGTATCCTCCTTCTCTTATTCTTCTCTTGGGTCGATGTACTTTGCAGCATCTGCAAAACGACCGTATGAACCTGTATTGTTCTTAAGAGCTGTAGCAGCATCTGTGCCGTGACGGATATCTTCCATCATCTTGCCGAGCTTAACGAACTCATAACCGATAACCTGGTCATCAGCATCAAGAGCCATTCTTGTGATATAGCCTTCTGCCATTTCCATGTAACGAACGCCCTTAACCTTTGTTGAGAACATTGTACCAACCTGTGAACGAAGGCCCTTACCAAGGTCTTCAAGACCTGCACCAACAACAAGACCGTCTTCTGAGAAAGCAGACTGTGAACGACCGTAAACGAGCTGGAGGAAGATTTCTCTCATAGCTGTATTGATAGCGTCACAAACAAGGTCTGTGTTAAGGCATTCAAGAAGAGTCTTGCCAGGAAGAATTTCAGCAGCCATAGCAGCTGAGTGAGTCATACCTGAGCAACCGAGAGTCTCAACGAGAACTTCTTCTACAATGCCGTCTTTAATATTAAGTGTAAGCTTACATGTACCCTGCTGAGGAGCACACCAACCGATGCCGTGTGAGAAGCCTGAAATATCTTTGATTTCATAAGCCTTTACCCAATTGCCTTCTTCAGGAATTGGAGCCGGACCGTGGTGAGGTCCTTTTGCTACACAGCACATTTTTTCAACTTCATGTGAGTAGTGAATCATAATAAATGAAAACTCCTTTCATATTTTAACGGAAAAATTCCTATCTTTGTAATTATACATTCCTATGGAAAATTTTTCAATAGTTATTTTGACAAAAGATTGACAATGAAAGAGAAAATTATAGTCATAATTGTATTATTATCACTTTTTCCATAAAAATGCAGAAAATTTCATTTCATAATTTCATATGCTTTTGCATTAAGCAACTTTATGTGCTATACTTCTCTTATAATTACTGTGAAATGAGGTGAAAAAATGCAATCCGTCACATCACGAATCTTCTGTGCCTGTTTAAGAGGGATTTTTCACTCACCTTTTATAAACAATGCCCATATGTCGGACAAAGCTGGCAAGAAAACAAAAGATATCAAATCTCACTACAAACCGTCAAGAGATTTCACCCTTTCACGCGTGAAATGTAATAACTGTCACTATGAAATTCTTAAAAACAAAAACTGTAAAACCGACAAAGTAATTCTTATGATTCACGGTGGAAGTTTCAAGGTAAAGCTTATTGATACATACCGTAAAGCCGCTGAAAAATACAGTAAATTGCTTGACGGTGCAACGGTTATAAATGTTGATTACAGAACTTTTCCACAGTATGAGCATCCTGCTCAGCTTTACGATGTAAAAGATGTTTATCTTGAAATTCTGAACACAGGCACAAAGCATGAAGATGTCATCTTTATAGGCGATAGTGCAGGGGCAAACCTTGCGGTTACAACAACGCTTTGGTTAAGAGATAACGGATATCCCATGCCGTCACAGATTGTATGTTTTTCACTATGGGCTGATATGACATCAAGCGGTGAATCGAGAGTGAAAAATGCTTATCTAGACCCATTCGGCGGAATTGCAAAACACAAGTCTATTGAGAAAAACTGGGATTATCTTCATAGAATTTCAGCTTATGCACAGAACATTGACAGAACAAGCCCTTATGTGTCCCCTGTTTTTGCAGATTTTAAAGAATTTCCGCCTACAACTCTTGTCTGTGGCGGTGCAGAAATGGACGAAAGCGACAACGACAGAATATACGAAAAATTGAAAGAAAACAACATTGATGTTAAACTTTTTAAATATGAGGGTATGTTCCACTGTTTTCAGATGATGTCATTTTTACCTGAAAGTCGTGATGCATATAAAAAAGTTTTTGAGAGAATAAAGGAGATTTCGCTATGAACTTAGATGATAAATTCTTACTTGAAAAATTACCAAAAATCACAGAAGAAAAAATGAACACTAAAATTTCCGATATCAAATTTATCGGTGGCGGTAGTTTCGGCAGAGTTTATAAATGTACAAAATCTGATGGTGAAACAATTATCCTTAAAGCCTATCACGTAGGCGGAATGGAAACCACCGAAGCCAATCAGTTGCAGATTTTAGGTAAAAACACGAGTGTTAAAATGCCAAAGGTTTATTTTACATACAACGACCAAGAAATTGCTGTTATGTGTATGAGCTTTATTGACGGTAAAAACACTCTTGACCCATCATTCCTCTTAAAAAGCAAGGCACAAAAGCAGAAATTTGCCAATGACGTAATCGACGGAATGTTACAATGGCATAATGTCAAAGGTGAAAAATTCGGTTATCTTGAAAACGCAACTTATGACGGTTGGAAAGAGTTTTACATTGAAAACAAAGTCCATAAAGACCTTGTAGGACTCAAAAAACTTATGGACGAGGGTAAATACAGCAAGAAAAACTATGATTTACTTTGTCGAGGACTTGATATTTTCAAAGAAGTTGTCAATGAACCTGAATATCCTGTACTGATTCACGGTGACCTTAATATTATGAACATTATGGCTGACCCTAAAGATATGAAACTGACAGGCTTTATCGACCCTTGCGGTTCAATGTGGGCTGATAACGAATATGACTTGTTCCAGTTCCTGAATATGTGGGGAAATGCATACTCCCTTTACGACACATATAAATCAAAATGCAAAATGTCAGAGCATTGTGATTTCAAAGTCGCATTTTATGGTGCTTTACACGAAAATTCAATGCGACTCAAAGGTGGTCTTATCGTTCCCGTTTGGGAAATTCAAAATAACACCCGCCTCAAAAAAGCGATGAAGAAATATTAAAACATTAAACGACCTATGAAAACCATAGGTCGTTTCTATTTAACAAATTATTTAGCCATATTTCTCAAGTAACATATTTGCTGCAAGACACACTCTCGCTGCATCTGCGTTATAAAGCGGATAAGCATGGGCGTCAATCAATTCTGCATAGTTTGTCATATAGACAACAACGCGGTCAATGTCATTCATCATAACTGCAGCCTGAAGATTTGCTCCCCAATAAAACACATCCGGATAATCAAAGTTTTCCCAATCAAATGCTTCACAAAATCTGTCATAAAGCTTGTTGGCTCGTTCAGTATTCGGAGCAATAACACCATGAATTATAGGAAACATCTGAGATGTTGCAGCCGGATAGTAAGTGTTCCATGAAAAAGCATCCGATGTGATTTTGAGTGGCTTTGTTATTCCTACCTTATAGTGTCCTGCAACAGGCATCCAGAGTTCATCCTCGATTGCTTCAGGTATTTCTACCATAGCATCAGCGCATTTTTCCTGTAATACTCTAAGAGATGCATCTTCAACACAGAGAACTTCTTCAAAGAGTTTTTCCGTTGCAATAACAGCCTCATAAACCTCACAATTATCCATAAGATACTTTACTGTCCAGTCAGGTTTTGCCATTGTTAATCCTTTATGGTATGTTGCAAACATCGCATTCACTATACGCTGAATTTCCGAGCTGTGAGCAATGATATATTCGCTGTCACTTGTTTTATCATAATACTTGCCAAGAACCATAAGGAAAGTTGCAGCATATGAGTCCGTTGTATCATAAGATTCTTTTCCATCAAGAATCGCAATCTCTTCCTTAATAATTTTTCCGTTTTCAAGAGTAACCGTATAGTCATAAATGGTACCGTCAAGTCCGTTACGGTCAGTTTCTGCTGTATTAAGATGATTAAAATGCCAATCCATATATTTTTTAACCGTTTCAGAATAAACATCAGCCTTATCAAGAAGTGCAAGGGCTGCAAAATCAGCAAAATATGGATTAACTTTAACCTCGCCATTGGGAGTATACGTCATTGGAATTGCACCATTTTCAAGTTGTAAAGATGCAAGCCACGCTGTTTCTGTTTCAAAAATCGTTTCAAAAAGCTCAAGTTCTTCTTGTGTAGGCACACCTTCACGCTCAGGAATAGGCGAAAGGTCGTCACTGGGCATACCGAGTCCTAAAATCGCAAGGATAACGGATAAAACTGTTGAAAATAGCTCTTTCATGGCATTTCCTCCTAGAATATTCACTGATTACATTATAACATAAAGTTTATCCAAAGGTAAACTCTCTCACGTTGTCATTTTCTGCAAAAACGATAGCTCCCTCGTCAGAGGGAGCCGAAAGTTGATTTTATTACATGCTTTCTGGTGTACTAATGCTGAATGTTGTGAGAATGTTTGTAATAACATTCATAACACAAGTGCAAAGGTAGATACGAGCCTGCATAAGTGCTTCGTCCTCAACTGCAACACGACAAGCGTTGTAGAACTTATGGAAAAGTGTTGCAAGGTCAATACAGTAACGAGTAATCTTTGCAGGGTCATAGTTCTTTGCAGAGTTTACGATTTCGTCTGTGAGGGAAGCGAGGTGACGAATAAGCTCAATTTCTTCAGGAGCTGTAAGGAGCTTAAGTTCATCCTTTGTACAGTCACGAACTGTTACACCGTCAGCTTCGATTTTTCTCAAGATGCTGTGAATACGAGCATTTGCATATTGACAGTAATAAACAGGGTTCTGGCTTGACTGTTCAACAGCCAAATCAAGGTCAAAGTCCATCTGTGAACCTGGTTCACGCATATTGAAAAGGAAACGAACTGCGTCAACAGGAATATCTTCAAGCAAGTCAACAAGTGTGATTGCCTTACCTGTTCTCTTACTCATTCTTACAACTTCACCGTCACGAGTAAGACGAACTAACTGCATAAGAATAACATCAAGTCTGTCACTGTCAAGGTCAAGTGCTTCAAGTACACCCTCCATACGAGCAACGTGACCGTGGTGGTCTGCACCACAGATGTTAATAGCCTTATCAAATCCACGGGTAACAAGTTTGTTCTTGTGGTATGCAATATCTGCAGCAAAATATGTTGGATTACCATTCTGACGGATAAGAACATCGTCTTTAAGCTCAAGCTTGTCGATTTCTTCCTGTGTCTTGCCCTGACGAGTAAGCATTTCTGTCTGCACTTTGATATTATTGTACCAAACTGCACCATCTTTTTCGTATGTTAAGCCTTTATTTGTAAGGTATTCAATAACTTCTTTAACAGCACCACTATCGTGAAGAATACTTTCCTTGAACCAAGTCTTGTATTCAATACGATACTTTGCCATGTTAGCTTTCATATTTTCAATATTCTTAGGAAGAGCAAATTCAACAAGAGCCTTTCTTCTTTCGTCTTCACTCTTGTTAATGTATTCATCACCGTAAACATCCGCAAACTGCTGTGCTCTTTCTTTGATGTCTTCACCGTGATAGCTGTCTTCAGGGAGTTCTACTGCATCTTCACCCTTAAAAATCTGCTGATAACGGATATCGAGTGAAAGGCCGAATTTTTCAATCTGATTACCCGCGTCATTGATGTAGAATTCACGTTCAACTTCATAGCCAGCCATATCAAGAACTGCTGCAAGACAGTCACCTAACGCACCGCCACGAGCATTACCCATATGCATTGGTCCTGTTGGGTTTGCAGAAACGAATTCAACGTTGATTTTCTTGCCTTCACCGTAGTCACTTCTACCGTAATCCTTACCAAGTGCCTTAACATCAAGTAAGATGTCAGCATAGAAATCCTTTGAAAGTGTAAAGTTTACAAAACCAGCACCTGCCACTGTGCAAGAATCAAAATATGTTCCGTCAAGTTCGATATATTTTGCAACTAAATCTGCAATCATTTTTGGCGCACGACGGAAAACCTTTGCACAAACGAATGCAATATTTGATGAGTAATCACCGTTATCACGATTTGCGGGAACTTCGATATTAAATGCAGGAATTGGCTCTGCAGGAATTTCACCTTCACTTACAGCCTTACCCAGAGCATCAACAATAAGTGTATGTAATTCGTTAGTAGCCTGTTTAACTAATTTTGACATGCCTTTTTCTCCTTATTTTTCCTCAATATATATAATCATTGTGTTTTCTGATACAAATCCGTTATTAAAATCAAGTGAATATCGCATTCTGAGAACTGCTCCTGTTTCATCCCTCGACCAATCAACCTGATTTCCGTAAATACCCATTGTCAGTTCACCATAAGGTGTTTTGTAGAATGTATGATGGCGTTTGCCTTTTTCAACCATCATTTCTGAGCTGAACTGACCATTGCGAACAATACTTACGGTGTCATTTTCAAAAACTGTGACTGTTGTCTCTTCTGGGCCTGTTTCTTCATTATTCTCAATATATTCAATTATATTTTTGTTATCCTCATAAGTAATGCGACCTAAGACAGACATTTCACCCTGATGGTCACCATTTTCAGTACGTTGTTTACTGATAATTTTTATAACTGCGTTTGTTCTCATTGTGCAAATTCCTTTTCCCACTTTTCAATTGCAAGAGTACAAAGATTATCAATTAAATCGCCATAAGAAATTCCTGCTTTATCCATAAGCATAGGATACATACTGATATTTGTAAAACCAGGAAGTGTGTTTGGCTCATTAAGGAGCACTGCTCCGTCAGAGTATCTTACAAAGAAATCCACTCTCGCAAGACCTGAACAACCCCAAGCCTTATACGCTCTTATCGCCTGTTCCTGAACCTCTTTAATTTTGTCTTCACCAATTCTTGCAGGGATATGAAGTCCACTGTCAGACTCATATTTTGCTTCAAAATCATAAAATTCATTACTTGGCTCAATCTCACCAACTGCACCAGCAAAAGGCTCGTCGTTACCCATAACTGCACATTCAACCTCTGCACCGAGAATAGCCTCTTCAACAACAACTCTTGAGTCAAACTGCAAAGCATAATCGAGTCCACGCTGAATTTCTTCAAGAGTCTTTGCTTTTACAACACCAACTGATGAACCCGCATTTGCTGGTTTAATGAACACAGGAAGTCCTAAATATTCTTCACATTCTCTTGCGAATTCTCTGCCACGACGCTCAAAATCATATTTTGTTATGTACTTCCACTTTGCCTGTGCAATCCCGTTTACATCACAAATAGCATTTGTCATAGCCTTATCCATACATACTGCAGATGCCATTGTGTTGCAACCAACATAAGGAATACCTGCAATTGTAAGAAGTCCCTGCACAGTACCGTCTTCACCATTTTTACCATGCATTACAGGGAAGCAGACATCTATTCTGATTTTTTCATATCCGTTTTCATTAAAAACGATTATACCTCTGTCCGCACGGTCGGTTGAAATTACTGCCTTTTTAAGATTTGACTTGTTTTCGAGCCAACCATCTTTTTTAAGGTTGTTAAAATCTCCGTCAAAGACAAACATTTCACCCTGTTTTGTAATTCCAAGCATAATTACATTATATTTATCTTTTGGAATATTTCTAATCACAGATGTTGCCGAAACACATGAAACATCATGTTCAGAAGATACACCACCAAAAATTATAAGCGCATTTTTCATATTTATCACCTTACAAATAGACATAATAACACATTTTATTATTTTCCATTATATTTTATCACATTATATTTTCTGTTTCAATCATAATATTCACAAATTTTTAATGACAAATGAAAATAAATGTGTTATATTATATAGGATATATTATTTTTTGATTTGAGGTATTAAAAATGTTTGAAAGAAAAGAAGCTCTCCAGCTTATCCTGAAAAACTGTTCTGAAAGATTTGAACAGATAGGTTTTGCTCCTGCTCCTGTTTGTGAAAACGGAGAAGAAGCTTATGTTGATTTTACAAAAGATGATATTACAATCCGTCTTCTCAGCCACGACAACATTCTTGATGTTACAGAAAAAGCAGGTGACGGAGATTTTGTAAAAGTTGAGTCAAATCTTCTCGACCTTGATACTTACGAAGAAAGGGACCTCAAGTCTCTCTCAAACGAAATTTTAGAAACAGTAAGCACATCATATGGAAAAAAGGCAAAGCAGGTTGTAAAAAAAGCACCACAGACAATTTCAAAATCTGCAGCTAAAAACGGCACTGAATACGACCCGAATACTCTTGCAAGTCGTATTTCAACTCTTTATCCTGAGCTTAAGGATGCCTATAAAGAAAACTTCCAGACCTATAGTGAATTCCTTGGCGAAGACTTCTTTGTAAATCACGCTAACAAGTACATCATGGATACAATCCGTTCAAATGATACTGCAACAATGAAGAAGCTCTTCAAAATTTTAAGCGACATATACGAAAACGGCTCAAATGACGTTCAGGACCTTGTTGTTGTTACAATTCTTGGTGAAATCGACAATGACCAGACACTCCTTGACAGATGTCACGAATATATTACAGATAACGATTTCTATGACACTCTCGTTGCAGTAAACAAATACCTTGCATCTCCAGCGGGTAAAAAGGCAAAGGAACTTATGAAAAACCCTCCTGCTTACAAGCCACCTAAAAAGAAAAATGGTGGAATGATGTCAGCACTTGCACAAGGCGGAACACCTCCTCAGATGTAGGTCAAAACGAAACAGAATAAATAACCAAAGGGACACTGATAAAAGTGTCCCTTTTCTTTTGCAAAAGATAATTCAGATTTAATTAATAACTGATATATGAATATTTTCCGTTAATCTTACTTGCACATGTTGCTGTTATACTTAACCCTGCTTTCATCTTCATTTTTGAATCAAGTATGTACGAATATTCATAACCTTTAAGCACACCGTCTCTAATAGTTATCTTAAAAACGATATTTGAATAATTCAGTTGTGTTCCTTCTTCAACCTTAATGAGAGTGGTCATAGTTGTAATATTCTGATTAATCTGGCCAATGGTGACATAGTCATTCGTTACATGTGCCAAAGAGCTATAGCTGTTTGGATTTGCACAATTCTTTATAACTATTGTATATTCATCTCCATTAACACTATAGTCAGATATATCAGCTATTGTAAGCTTTGTGGGTTTAATGAGATACTTACTGTCACAGTTGCTTGTTCTACCTCCTGTAACATTCGTACTAACATCCACATCTATACCAAGAAAGCCTCCGAACACCGAATCAAGGGATGCATTTGAATCAATACTTTGAATAATCGAATTTAATGTACCTGTCGCAGAGCCGGCATCAACACTTCGTGTTAAATAACCTGTTCTTACAACCCTATATGAGCCTTTAGAAGCCTTTGCTGTTTCTCTGTTAAAAAATGCAACAAATTCTCCTATAGTCTCAGGAGCACTTGAAGTTACTTCCTGTTCTGTTGTTGTCTCTTTTGTAGTTGTCTCTGTGCTCTCTTTAGTGGTACCATCTTTTTTAGTAGTTGTTTCAGTTACAGGAACCGTTTCACCGTTGGAATCCGTTTGCTCCTCAACATAGTTTTCATCGTCTGTGCCAATGATATAATCATCGCCCTGATTTTGTGGCTCTTCGCCATTATTTCCTGAGCCTGTTCCCGGCATATAAATCAACAACGCGGCAATTGCGATGATAGCAACAATGACACCGATTACACCCACAACAATACCTATAATTAACGGAGTATTTGATTTTCCGGGAACAGGTTTGGCTTCCTTATTTACCTTCTCAAAGGTCGGTGTTGCTACCGGTTTATCATATTGAGCAACAATATTTTTTCTTTCGTTTTCAGGTAAAGGTTCTGTTGCAAGAACATCAACATCCTCTTGAATCGGCACAGTATCAAAAACACCATTCTCAGGCAAAGGCTCCGTTGCAAGAACATCAACTTCACCATGAAGCGGCACAGTAACAAAATCGCCATTTTCATCCACATCAATTGTGTCAATATTATTCATAAGATGATTAAGCGAGTCATTCCTATGGTTATTTCCGTTTATATTTGTCCTTGCACCACAATAACGACAAACTTCAATATTGTCGTTTATTTCTTTACCACATTTAGAACAAATCATATATATCCCTCATTATCCCTCATTCAAAAATATCATAATTACCTTTCGGACAATTGTAGCATATATATTTGACCTTGTAAAGAAAAGTAACACAATCATTTTTTCAAATAACAACAATTCAACTTCCTCCGGAAACAATAAAGGCGGAGTCAATCCCCCGCCTTATCGTTAAATATTAAATTAATAGTGTGCTACTCCACATTCACAAGTTTTATTTAAACCGAAAAGTTTGTTGAAGAAACGAGTTATTCTCCAGAATAAAGAACGGAAGAAATTATCACTATGACAAGCATGGTCACAAAGTTGTTCGTCACAATTGTCACAGTATCCATCATTGTCGTTATCTGCGTGACCTGTTGCATTGATAACAACTGTTTCTCTACTGATTTCTTCTTCACATACTGAACAGTAGACAACTACATCTTTACTACCATCCTCTGTACAAGTTGGAGCAATATAGTTTTCTTCAACTGTAGCTGTATTTGTATGTCCCAATGCAGGAAGTGTTACAGTTCCTCGGCTTATACCCATATTGCATTCAACACAGTAAAAAACAACTTCTTTACAGCCTTCTTCAGTGCAGGTAGGTGCTGAAAGCACTCGTTCATATTCAGTTAATGCGTGTTCAATTGTTTCGATTATTTCTGTTTCTCGATTGATTTCTTTGTCACAAACTGAACAATATGTAACTTTATCTGCACTACCAGTTAATGTACAAGTTGGTGCAACATAGTTTTCTTCGATTGCATTTGCAGGAGTGTGACCTAATGCATCAACATAATCATCGATATAACTGTCACCACATTCGCAAGTGTATGTTGTATAGCCTTGTTCTGTACAAGTTGGAGCTGTTACTACAGAATTGTGATTATGGCCTGCCAGTTTACCAATGGTTTCTGTGTATGTATCACCACAAACACAAGTATATGTCATAACACCAGTTGCTGTATGTGTTGCAGGAGTGGTAATCTCTGATATATGGTTATGACCTGAGGCATCAACATAATCATCAATATAACTGTCACCGCAACCACAGGTGTAAGTTGTGTAACCCTGTTCCATACATGTTGGATTAGTCACAGTAAATGCATATTCAATTTTATGTGTTTCTGTTGTATTATAATGCTTTCTTGCATTAAACAAAGGCTGATTATATGTATCAATTGTAATTTCACGCCATTGTTCTATTGAACCTGAATATTTAACATTTCTCAGTTTATAGCAAGAATAAAATGCATAATTGTCAATTTCTGTCACACTGTCAGGAATCGTGATTGTTGTAAGACCGCAACTTTCAAATGAGCTAAATCCAATTTTGGTTAAGCCATCATGAATTATTACCTCTTTAATGCTTCCACAGCTATAAAATGCATAATCGTTAATTTCTGTTACGCCTTCGTTTATTATAACTGTTTTAATATCCTTCTCGTAGCTTTCCCACGGACTTTTTGTACTGAAACCATCCATTACACCCTTACCGGAAATTGTAAGAGTGCCAGTTACATCATCAAAAGTCCATACCAAGGTCTTAGCAAAAATTCCTGTTGCGATACCGATATATTCATTACAAGAATCACAATATTTGTTAGAATTATCATCCTTGTGACCTGTTAAATCAACATAGTCGTAATCATAAGTCAGTCCGCAATCACAAATGAATGTTGAATATCCCTTCAGTGTACATGTCGGAGGCGTTACTACTGTTTCAGAATGATGTGTTAAATGTTCGTTTTCTCCATAGTGAACAGTTATATATCTGTCAATATCAACGCCATTACCGTTATTAATTAAATTCCATTCTTCTTCAATACCTAAATAATAAATATCAAATTCAGACGGAGATAACATAGTACCGATTGAAGTAAATGCTGACTCTTCAATTATTGTTACATTCTTTGGAATTATAACACTTGTAAGAGTATGGCCACATTCAGGAAATGCATTTTCTTTAATTGTAGTTACTGTATCAGGAATTGTGTAAGCTTCCATTTTACAGCTTGCCGGACAAAGAATAAGTGTTGTTTTATCCTTATCAAAGAGAACACCGAATTCATCACTTGAAAAATACTGATTTTCACCGTCAACAGTTATAGTTTCAAGACTATCACAATGTAAAAGCACCATGATACCCATAGTTTTTACACTCTTACCTATTTCAAGCTCTTTAAGATACCAACAGCTTCTGAAGGCATGGGGACCAATTGTTTCAACACCGTCACCAATTATTATTTTTTTAGCATAAGACTCAAAGAATGCTGAATCTCCAATAGTTTTCACACTATCTGCAATTATATATGTATCAAACGGACAACCACTGAATGCATCATCACCGATTCCTGTTACTCCGTCTGTGATGATAACAGTATCTACATAAGAAGCATAGCCCACATTCATGCCAAGCTCTTTGTCATAAGTAGCTGTAAAGTTATGATTTTCTTCAATAGTGCCTGTACCGTAAATTGTTAGTGTTCGTGCTTCTTTATCAAGAACTCCTATGAGGTCATCACCCTGAAGATTAGCAAAGGAATTTTCGTTAATCATAGGAATAACCTTGGATTCCTTGTATACCTCACCACAATTTGCACATTTTTCACCACAGGTATTTCCTGTTTCTGTCATTGTTGGAACTTTTGCAGGAATAGTTACTTTTTCGTGACCGTTAATAGTCTTTATTTCACCACATCTTGTACATTCATAATTCTTTACACACTCTGATACATCAGGAGAAGTTGCTATCTCTTCAAAATTGTGACCTAATTTATCAACATAGTCATCTGCGTAAGAGTTATTACACAACACACATTTATATGTTGTATATCCCTTTTCTGTACATGTTGGGTCTGTCTCTCCAACTACTTCAATAACATGTTCTACTGCAGGAATATAGTCATCCTCATACTCCGAACCACAAATTGAGCATACATACAATGTATATCCGTCATATAAACAATTTGGTGGTACTACCTCGCTAAATACATACTCGTGCTCATGGTCAGAATTGTCAAAAGTGAATCGCACATTAAGGAAGTTAGCATTACCCCTTGAGCTTATGGATATTTTATAGAAATCCTCCTCTGTACCTGCATAACAAACATACGACAATTTCGTACAATTACCGAAAGCATAATCACCTATTGTTTGTACACCTTTGCCCATATCAATTCGTTCAAGTTTGCTACAAATTTGAAATGCATATTTTTCTATTGTAGTAACACTATCCGGTATTTCAACTTTAGTTAAATTCCATCCTTGGCTGAACGCCCTTTCACCAATTACCTCAACATCGTCAGGGATTTCATACATTGTGTCTGTGTGGTTTGTAGGGAAACGAAGAAGTGTCTTCATATCCTTTGTAAAAACAACACCATCAACAGAGCAGATATATGGATTATCTTCTGAAACAATAAACTCCTTAAGATTATTCATATTGCTAAAGTTTTTTGCCTCAAAATCTGAAACGCCTGCTCCAAGTTCAATATAGAGCGAACCATCACCACTAAAAGCTCCGCCGATTTTCTCGACAGAATCAGGCACAACAATTTTATTTATAATGGAATAATATTCAAAATTGTCGGCTAATTCGATAACTTTGTATCCATCAACCTCAGACGGAATCTCGAGCACAAGACTATCCGTTCGTGAAATCCCATCATCACCGTTAAGTCGGCAAGTCTTATCTTCTTCAGAAATAACAGTATAGTCATAATTTTCTGTTATTTCTTCAGCACTTGCTATGATTGGAACGGTGGTTATCACCATTAGAATTGCGAGGATAATTGCCAAGATTTTGCTTGTTTTTTTCATAATAATTTCCTCCAATTATATATTTTGTAAAACCATATTAACACATAAGTATTCAATTGTCAACATATGTATTCAATCGCAGGCGTAAATTAGCATACACTTATTATGAGGTGATGTTAATGTTTATTCCAACGCTTGATGCTGTTTTAGTAGGCAATGTTATAGCAGATTTCAGGAGGAAAAAGGGCATATCACAAGAGGTTTTGAGTGGTCTTGCCGATATAGGCAGAACCCACCTTTCTGCAATCGAACGTGGAGAAAGAAAACCTACATTAGAAACACTTTACCGTATCTCCTGTGCCTTAAGTGTGAAAATGAGTGATATAATTATTGAAATTGAAAAGGAAATAGAAAAATAAGATTTATATAAGAAAAGGAAGTTCACATCTTGTGAACTTCCTTAATTTTTTATTATTTTTTAAGTGCTGATTTTGCGTTCCAGATGTTTGCTGCATATTCGTTGATAGCACGGTCTGCTGCAAATCTGCCTGCACCTGAAATATTCATAAGTGACATCTTGTTCCAGTTGTCACGGTCAAGGAAATCCTTTGAAATTCTTGACTGTGTATTTCTGTAATCTTCAAAGTCAGCAAGAACCATATATGGGTCGTGGTGAACAATTGTTGATGTTACTTCGTGGAACATCTTGCCACCGATACCATTGTTATTTGCAAAATTGAGAATCTTCTGAAGCTCTGCGTTTGCATTATAGAAATTCTGTGGAACATATCCACGCTTCTGTAACTGCTGAACCTCAGGTGTCTTCATACCAAAGATGTAGATATTATCTTCACCAACTGCATCATAAATCTCAACATTAGCACCGTCCATTGTGCCAAGTGTCACAGCACCGTTGAGCATAAGTTTCATATTACCTGTACCTGAAGCTTCAGTACCTGCAAGTGAAATCTGCTCTGAAATATCAGCAGCAGGCATAAGCTTTTCAGCAAGAGTAACATTGTAATCTTCAACATAAACAACCTTGATTCTGCCTCTTACATCAGGGTCATTATTGATTACATCAGCAAGTGCACAGATGAAAGAAATAATCTTCTTTGCCACAAAGTAACCTGATGCAGCCTTTGCGCCGAAAATATATGTGTGAGGAATGAAATCTCCATTTGGATTTTCCTTGATTGCAAGATAATGTGAAAGAATATTGAGTGCATTAAGGTGCTGACGCTTGTACTCGTGAAGACGCTTAACCTGAACATCAAAAATTGAATCAGGGTCAAGCTTAATTCCGTTGTGCTTAAGCACATATTTTGCAAATTCTTCCTTGTTTGCTCTCTTGATTTTTCCGAGTTCATCAAGAACAGCCTTATCGTCCTTGAACTTTCTCAAATCAAGAAGCTTATCCGCATCTTTTACAAATCCGTCACCGATAGTTTCTGTGAGGAAGCTTGTAAGCTTTGGATTTGCCTGACAAAGCCATCTTCTGTGAGCAATACCATTTGTAACATTTGTGAACTTGTCAGGAGTAAGTGCATAGAAATCAGAGAAAACTGTATCCTTAAGAATGTCACTGTGAAGAGCCGAAACACCGTTTACACAGTGTGAACCTGCAACACAAAGGTTAGCCATTCTTACAACACCGTTTGAGATAACAGCCATTCTTTCAACTGTATCAGCATTATATGTGCTGTTCCATACGTATGAACGGAAACGATTGTCGATTTCCTTTGTAATCTGCCAAAGACGAGGCATAAGTCTCTTATAAAGGTCTTCAGGCCAACATTCAAGAGCTTCTTTCATAACTGTATGGTTTGTATAAGCAACTGTGTTTGTAACAATGTTCCAAGCATCGTCCCAACCATATCCGCATTCATCAAGGAGAATACGCATAAGTTCAGGAATAGCCATTGTCGGATGAGTATCGTTAACATGAATTGCAACTTTATCTGCAAAATTATCCATTGTGCCGAATTCACGAAGATGATGCTGAACAATATCCTGTACAGATGCAGAAACGAGGAAATACTGCTGACGAAGACGAAGTGATTTTCCTTCAGGGTGATTATCTGCAGGATAAAGAACCTTACTGATAACCTCTGCCATAGCATTTCTTTCCATAGCTCTCATATAGTCACCCTGATTAAAGAGAGCCATATCAAGGCCAGGTGCTTTTGCAGACCAAAGACGAAGAACAGAAACACCCTTGCCGTCTTTACCTGCAACATGCATATCATAAGGAATAGCCTGAATTACTGTTGGGTTTTCAATTTCAACATTATGATAATTGTTTTCCCAAATATCACGAACTTCACCTTCGAACTTGATTTCCATTGACTGTTCTTCATGTGGAACAAGCCACACGTCACCACCGGGAAGCCAGAAGTCAGGAAGCTCAGTCTGCCAACCATCAACAAGCTTCTGCTTGAAAATACCATATTCATAAAGAATTGTGTAACCCTTTGCCACATAACCCTGTGTTGCAAGACCATCAAGATAACAAGCAGCAAGACGACCAAGACCACCGTTACCAAGACCAGCATCAGGCTCACAATCATAGATTGAATCCATCTTGATACCGTAATCCTTTAATACGCTTTCAAAAACCTTTGTAAGGTTAAGGTTATAAAGGCTATTTTTAAGAGAACGACCCATAAGGAATTCCATACAGAGATAATAAACTCTTTTTGTACCCTTCTTTGAGCCCTCTTTTGAAAATTCAGCTCTACCCTGACTCATCATATCTCTTACGATAAGAGCAATAGCCTTATAGAACTGTTCATTTGTTGCCTCATTGGGATTAACCCCGATAAAATGAGAGAGTTTTGACTCAACAAGCTCTTTTGCTTGTTTCTTTGTAAGTGAATAATTCATACAAAACCTCCAAAAATATTTATAAAAATCATAAAAATTTAAACTCTGTTTGTATATTTTACACTAAAAAAAGCATTTTTTCAACTATAATAAGAAACTTTTTTAAATTATTTATATGTTGTTCATAAGTAAAAAAATCCCACGAACAAGTCGTGGGATTTCAATTGATTAAATTTATGCTACTTCTTCAGGAATATTTATATCAGGATTTGATTCTGATGGGTTTTCAGGAGAGTTATAGTTAAGATAACCTGCTCTGTACCATACAACACTGAATCTGTTACCATTTCTGATATAGAAGTCTGTTTCTGTCATACCTTCCTGGTAAGGCTTAAAGCCGTTCCATGTGCCATTTGCGCCCTGAACATTCTGAAGACCTGCTTCAATTCCGTCTGCCATTGTATCATCAACCGCATAAAGAGTTGCTCTTACAACATTATTTCTTGGGTTTACAACACCAAACTTGAAGCCTGTAAGCCACCAATGTTCCTGCTCTTCTCTTACAAAGAGTCTGACACTGTTCTTATAGTCAGATAATGAATGATAGTAGTCAAAATGCATTCTGAGAAGATGTTCGTCAGCTGCACATTTATAGAAAGGTACAGTTGCATTATAAGCATCCTTTGTATAAACACCTAATTCAGCACCTTCAAGAACACCATACTGTCCCTTCCACCACTGAAGTCTCCAGAGAAGGTCCTTATACTGGAAATCAATCTTAAGTGTTAAGTACCACATATTTGTCAATGGAGCTGCCTGGTCATAAAGGTCAGTAAATCCAAAATATCTCTGCCATGGATTAAGACTTGTATAGTAAATGTTCTGTGCTGCGTCATACTCATAACCAGCAAGGCCAAGAACTTGTTTTCTTTCTTCAGCTGTATCAAAATGTGTGAAGAAATGCTCAATTTCTCTCTGTAAATAACCTAATGGGTCACTGGTAGGTGGTGTTGTACTTGTTGAGCCACCTGTTGAACCGCCTGATGGTGGATAATATGTACCGCCACCCATTGTGCCGCCTCCTGTTGAACCGCCACTGATTGAGCCGCCGCTTCCTGTTCCGGATGGGAGTCTGTTTGCTGTGTTGTTTCCACCCTGTGCTGCACCAGGTGCGTTAGGGTCAACATTAGAACCATCGTTTACAAAGACATCGTCATTAGGATTTGTTGGCCATTCAATTTCCGGTGTTGTAGTTTCTTCTTCTGCATTTTTGCCTTTACATGCAGAGAAGCAACAAGCAACCATAATAAGTGCCATAATTGCTGCAATAATTCTTGTAATTCTTGATTGCATAAAAATTACCTCCATATATATAATCTTTCATTCATACTCTTAAACATTATGCCACAAAATTAATTTATTGTCAATGATTTCATACAGGTTATTTTTGGATGTTGTTGTATTTTACACTTTTACTCTTGAAACATTAAAAACTATGTGATAAAATTATATAAATATAAACTACATAAATTTGAAGGTGATTATATGCATCAATATATCGGTGACCAATGGTCATATAACTTGATTAACTCTTATGCAACTCCTGTTGCGCTTGTTTTCTGTGTCTTCTTGTACTTTTTAAAGAGAGATTCTATAAGCTTGTATTCAGAAAAAATATTATATGCTCTCGCCAAAAAAAATATTAATTTCAAAAATATTGTCAAAGTTGTTTTAGTATGTGCCGAATTATTATTAATAACAAGATTAAGTGCCTTATCCTCTACTGTCAACACGGATTTTGGTAAATTAGTCGGAACCGGCGGTAACTATTTCGGTTTATTAATAGTTGCACCTATCGCTTGGTTCGTTGTCTCCTTAATCCTTTGCTCCAACCCATTAAAGCAAGCTGACATTGCAACCTTATCCTTACCACCATTTTTATTTGTTGTTAAAATCGCTTGTTACTGTCAGGGCTGCTGTTGGGGTATCCCGTGGGAGTACGGTCCGTACAATCATCATTCTGACCACCCGGGAAATCAGGTTCCTGTCCAGGCAATCGAAGCAGCACTTGCTCTCGTCATATTATTTTTCTTGTTCTTCATCAGAAAAAAAGCAAAACCGGGACAGCTTTATCCTGCTTACCTCATAGCATACAGTGCAACAAGATTTCCTGTCGAATTCTTGTCAGCTGCACACGAAAAAATCGCAGGACCGTTTAATACATATCATTTTTTATGTCTTGCAGGCATTGTAGTCGGCATTATTATGTTGCTCATCATCAGATTCTATGGCGATAAAATGATGGAATTTTTTGAGCGTCCACACAAAAAATTAAAAGAAAAAGAAAACGAAAAAAATCTTTCTCAAAAAAAAGCTATGGAAGATGATGAACTTGCAAGAATAGAAAAAATTAAACTTGCAAGGGCAAAAGCAAAGGCAAGACGAAAAAAATAAATTGAAGCTAAAAGTTAAACACCGAAGAACTTTTCATGGTTCTTCGGTGTTTTTTATTTGATTATATCAAGAAGAATTTCAACCAGTACGTCACTGTTGTCTGATTGGAAATAGTGCGATTCTGTTTCAATAAAATGAACCTTATTGAAATTATCGGCACTCAAGCTCCAAAGCTCTTCAGCATCCTTATAGTTTTTTGTGAAAACATCATTTTTACTGATAATAGCATCCGTCTGTGCATTAACCTTTTTATGATTATTGTAATAATACCAAGTCATGAAGTCAGTATCTTTACGGAAATTGTCAATCATGCTGAAGCTTTGTTCGTCAGAAAAGTTTTCAAGCGGTGCACCTGCTGAAACAAGTTGTTTTTTAATTTGCTTATCAGAAACCTTGTTCCAACCATTCTTCTTTGGTGCTTTTTTCGGTGGAATATATCCGCCGGTAACATAATGTGATATCTTGACCTTCTTTTCCTCAAGAATGTTTATAATCTGCATAGCAACCGCAGCACCTGCACAATGAGAATAAATGTACATTTTCTTGTCTTTTCCGATTTGCGCAAGAGTTTCAACAACTTTTTGACACTCATCAAAAGAACGAAGATATTTTACATAATAAATTGTCATTTCAGGTGCTTTTTCAGCCATAGCACTCACAACCTTTGCATAAGCAGTGGCATCACCGCCTGCATAAGGCACTACAACAAGTACTTTTTCTGCATCAGGCACTTCTCTTAAAATTTCTACGCCTTCCGTTAATGAAAGAATATTATTAGAGAGAATTTCAGCCAACTTTTTCGGTGTCGGATTAGCAATAAATTGTGCAGGTGTAATATTCTTCATTTCACCTTCCGACAGCACAGCAATCATATCGACACTTGTGCCTCCGAGCGAGAAGAAGTTTTCATTTGTGCCAATTTCTTCTGTATGAAGAATTTTTTCAAAAATACTACAAACCATTTTTTCTGTTTCGTTTGTAGGCTTTTCCTTAATGAACTCATCTTCAAACTCAACCTTAATTGCTTTGAGCTGCTTACGGTCAAGCTTACCACTTGCGTTAAGCGGCATTGTATCAAGCATTACAAATGCACTTGGCACCATATAACGAGGAAGCTTATTGTTACAATGCTCTTTAATCGTCACCTTATCTATGTTTTCTCCGCAGCAATATGCCACAAGAACATCTTTACCGTTATTTTGCATTACAATAATGGCAACAGATTCAATGCCGTCAACTTCACCGACAACCTTTTCTATTTCACCCAATTCAATTCTCTGACCATTAATCTTCACCTGGAAGTCATTTCGTCCGCAATAGATTATCTGTCCATCTTCTCTCCAGTATGCAAGGTCTCCTGTTTTGTAGAGCTTTCCTTCTCCGAATGGGTTGTCTATGAACTTTTCATTTGTGAGTGTTTCGTTGTTAAGATAGCCTTGTCCTACATTTATACCTGCTAAGGCGGATCGTAGCCATGTCGTTCTGTGAGCCAAGGAGTTGAACAACTTGCTGGGCTTCCTAAGACCGCTTGGCCTCCGACTTCACAAATGAAAAGTTCATAGACAACCCATTCGGAGAAGGAAAGCTCTACAAAACAGGAGACCTTGCATACTGGAGAGAAGATGGACAGATAATCTATTGCGGACG
>JAZSHP010000103.1:0-14677 GCA_045533355.1 Candidatus Fimenecus sp. | reverse complement strand
GACCTTGATTGCTCCTTACGGAACAAATCTTGCTTTTGCAGGTAATCGCTTTATCCGTCAGTTGACAGAGCTTGATGTGGATTTTATTGCATATCAGGATGAGGTTGGAGTCAGAAAAACAAAAGTTGACCGCACAAAACGGCTTTTTGAGAAATTGAAAATTGCTCACGATAAAGCAGGTCGTTCAAAACTCTGGGCAGATATCGAATTGTTTGATTTTGAAGGAATGGTGTATCAGAGCGCTTTGATTCCGGCTCCCTTTGAACGGATTCAAAAGCAGATTGAAAATGTTGCACCCTATGCTGACAAAATTTTGGGATATCAGTATCTCGGAATTATGAACCCTAAAGAATCAAATACCTTTGCAGGACATTCGGATTCTGCAAAATTATATGAAGACTATGTGAAATATCTTAAAAAATGAGGTGAAAATTATGAAATTCATATCATGGAATGTTAACGGCTTCCGAGCATGTCTTAACAAAGGCTTTGAGGAATTTTTCAATAATGAAAATGCAGACTTTTTCTGTATTCAGGAAACAAAAATGCAACCCGGTCAGGCGGAATTTAACCCTGACGGATATTATCAATACTGGTACTCAGCGGAGAAAAAAGGATACTCAGGTACTGCGATTTTTGCGAAAAAAGAGCCAATCAGTGTGTGGTACGGACTTGATATTGAAAAACACGACCACGAGGGCAGAGCAATTACACTTGAATACGATAATTTTTATCTTCTCTGTGTCTACACACCAAATTCTCAACGAGAGCTGACAAGACTTGAGTATCGTCAGGAATGGGAAGATGATTTGAGAGAATATATTAAATCACTTGACAGTACAAAGCCGGTGATTTACTGTGGAGATTTGAATGTAGCACATCAGGAAATTGACCTTAAAAATCCGAAAACTAATCACCACAGTGCCGGTTTTACCGACGAGGAACGAAATAAGTTTACAGAGCTTTTAAATTCCGGTTTTTCCGATACTTTCCGTACTCTTTATCCGGAAAAAATTGAGTATTCGTGGTGGAGTTATATGTTCCACGCAAGAGAAAAGAATGTGGGATGGAGAATTGATTATTTTGTGGTTTCTGACCGAATTATGCCAAGGGTAAAGGAAAGCAGAATATACACGCAGATTATGGGTAGTGACCATTGTCCGGTGGGAATTGAAATTGAAATATAAAAAATAAACCTGATGGTTTTGCGACCACCAGGATTTTTGTCTGAATTAGTTATTATTTGCTCTTTTTCTTAAGTAATACAATGCCTGCAAGAAGAATTACAACACCGATAAAGGCAAATGCAAGAATAATTCCTGTTGCAGAGGATGAACCTGCATATGTGATTCTTGCATCGGTTAAGGAATCGTTTTCTACACCCATTATAACTTTGTTGAAATCGGACTTTGAGCTGTTTACATTAACAAGAGAAAGCTTTTCACAGTTATAAAAAGCAGATTTATTTATCTGAGTCAGGCTATTCGGAAGGTCAACTGATTCAAGATTTGAACAATTAATGAAAGCGGAAGTGCCGATTATTTTAACTGTATCAGGTACAGTGTAGCTTGTATTTTTATTATGTGAAGGGTATTTAATCAATGTTGTCTTATCCTTGTTGAACAAAACGCCATTCTGACTTGAGAAAGCAGAGTTGCCTTCGTCGACAATAAATTCCTCACAGGTAAAGCTGAGAAGTACATCTTCATTGATATCAGTAACGGCTTTACCTAATTTCAGAGTTTTGAGGTTAGTGCAATTAAGGAATGCATCGGATTCAATTGTTTTGATGCTGTCAGGAAGAGTAAGTGCTTCAAGCTTTGTACATTCGCTGAAAGCCTCTTCACCGATTACAGCTACATCATTACCGATTACAACCTCAGCAAGTGAAGTACAACCATTAAAAGCATCAGGTGCAATTGAGGTTATTCCGTCACCGATAACAACATAGTGTACTCTGTCTTTATAGCCTTCCCAGTCTTTTGCATGGTCAGTCGTCATTTCACCGATACCAAAGAGAGACAGTGTACCTGTTGCATCGTCAAAAGCAGCAAGTACAGCGTTGAAAGGAGCTTCAGCAGATACGTTGATGCAAGAAGCTGCCAAAACGCACATAATTATTGTAAGACTTAAAATTGTTGATAAGATTCGTTTAATATTTTTCATAAAAATCATCTCCTGAAAAAATGATGACATTGAATTCTTGTCAAAATGTGATTTAATATAATTGAATTATATCACAAGACGCTTGTTTGTCAAATTTTTGTAAATATAGTAGTGCAATTTTTAAAACTATACTGTATAATCAATAAGGGTGATGAAAAATGACAACAACAGAATACTTACAACTTATTGATGAAGTAAATGAAAAAGGAAAATATAAGGCTGACTGGCCATCACTTTCAAACCATAAGGTGCCTGATTGGTACAAACATGACAAGCTTGGTATATTCATCCATTGGGGAATTTATTCTGTACCTGCTTACGGATGTGAATGGTACTCAAGAGGCATGTATGACAAAAAAGCAAGAGATTTTGAACATCACAGAAAGACTTACGGTGAACAGAAAGATTTTGGATATAAAGATTTTATACCTATGTTTAAGGCTGAACATTTTGATGCTTCAGAATGGGTGTCCTTGTTCAAAAAGGCAGGTATTAAATATGTTATGCCTGTGGCTGAGCATCACGATGGATTTGCTATGTATGACACAGAATTCAACCGTTGGAATGCAAAAGAAATGGGACCTTGTCGAGATGTTGTAGGTGAATTAAAGAACGAATGTGAAAAACAGGGACTTACATTATGTGCTTCAACTCATCGTGCAGAGCATTATTTCTTTATGAATCCTGGCAGACTTTGCGACAGTGATGTAAATGATGATAATTATCGTGATTTTTATGGTCCTGCTGTATATTGTGAGGAATTTGACCCGGATATTATACATGCGACAACAGCGGACACATATTCAAAGGGTGCAAGTAAAGAATGGCTTGAGGACTGGCTTGTACGTACTTGCGAGTTGATTGACAAATATCAGCCATCAGTATTGTATTTTGACTGGTGGATTCATAATCACAGCTTTAAACCATATCTCAAAAAGCTTGCTGCTTATTATTACAACAGAGCAGAGGAATGGGGAAAAGAAGTTACAATTAACTATAAGCACGAGGCGTTTCCACCAACTGTTGCAACATTTGATGTTGAGCGTGGTGCATTAACAGGAATTTCTCCGCTTTATTGGCAGACCGATACTGCAATCGGTAAATGCTCATGGGGCTACAGAAAGGACAATGAATACAAGAGCGCAAGACAGGTTATCTGTGACCTTGTTGACATTGTTTCTAAGAACGGTAATCTTCTTATCAATATCGGACCAAGGTCTGACGGTACAATTACTGACGAAGAAACAGAAGTTCTTCTCACAATGGGAGAATGGCTCGAAATCAATGGTGAAGGTATTTACGGCACAACCTTCTGGAAACAGTTTGGTGAAGGTGAAGTTAATGCCGAAGCCGGATTCTTTAAAGATGGTGACGAAAAGCAGTTTACAAATGGTGACTTCAGATTTACATACAAAGATAGTTATCTTTATGTTTTTCAGATGCGACCATCAAAAACTGTTAAGATTAAGACTCTTAAGCTTCATAATCCTCATGATTACTTAATTGAAAGTGTTAAACTTTTAGGTAGTGATGAAAAAATCAATTTTACAAGAGATGATGAAGCACTTACAATTGAACTTAAGGGTGAAATAAAAAATGATTTACCAATCTGTTTTAAGATGGAAATAGGGTAATGTAAAATCAAAGGAGTGTTTTTTATGGTAACATTTATTCAGAGAGTTGTAGGCTTCTTTACGGCACTTATAACTATTATATCGAGTTTTTTCGGTATCAATAGTGGCTCTGTCGATAAAAAGGTTGATGATTTTAAGGTGACCACATACCTGAGAGCCGATGCTATTATGTATTGGGGTGGCGATTTGTATGAAGAGGATTTTGATATTATCACAGATGTTATCCTCTTTGAATGTGCAACCTTTAATAATAAAGGTGAAGTAGAATATGACGAAGAAAAGATGGAAACAGTACTTGCAAAGCTTCGTGATACAGTTGGTGACAGGGACATTCACATCACACTTAATATTTTGGGTCCGGGAAGTATAACGGATTCTGATGTGTGGGAAGACCAGATGGAATCCCAGAGTGAGGAACACAATAAAGCATTTAAAAGTGGTGTTTTAGAAGAAAATATTATTGCTTTGCTTGATAAATATGATTTTGATGGTGTTCATTTTGACTATGAATATCCTATATCAACTAAAGCCTGGTATTATTACAATAAATTCCTTGTATCCCTTGACAAGGCATTGGGTGAAGACTATACACTCGGTGTTGCATGCAATTCGTGGAATATGAAATTCACAAATTCAGCTATTGAAGCAGTTGATACATTTGAACTTATGACATACGATTTTGTCGATGAGCAGGGAAGACACGCCACTTACGAGGACACTGTTAAAGACCATCTTAATCAGGTTGCTCTTAAAGGTATGCCTCTTGACAAAGTTAATGTAGGTATTCCGTTTTACTCAAGACCTACTGATTTGTCACCGTATTGGTACGGCTATAACGGATGTTACGATGAAATGTCTGAGGATGGTTGGTATCATTGTGATGAAATCAACAAGGATTTCTGGTTTAATACACCACAGGTTGTTGCTCAGAAGACGGAATATAGCATAAAAAATGGTTTTGGCGGTGTAATGATATGGCATTACAACTGTGACCTTCCCTCAACTCAGGATGGTTCACTTCTTAAAGCCATCGGTGAAACAACAGATAATTATTATTGATAAAATAAAGCCTCACATTGTTCAGACAGTGTGGGGCTTTAGATTAAATTTTCTTGCAAATACTTTTAATTTTAAGTATAATGTGTTCAACGCTTTATTTAGAATGATGTGAAGAAAATTTCGTTAAGTCAAAAGGGGATTATCAAGGGAAAAATCAGCAGTTTACTTTCCAATATTAAACAACACTGGAACACTCCTGCCGAGGGGAATTATGTTCCGTATAAAGAGGTAGCAACAATCGGTGCTGCAGGTTTCGGTGTGCATTGGACATCAACTCTTGCAAATGCCATAGGACTCAGTGCAGCTAACTTTATCGTGGGTGCAAGTATCGGGCTTCAGCCTATGCATCTTTCAATTATGCTGATTATTGCTAACCTTGTTGGTATGCCAATCGCATTTTTCAGAGGATGGTTTTTCGATAATCATAAAATGAAAGGTGGAAAATTCATACCGATAATGATTCGTACACCTATTCCAATCGTTGCTATTTCCACCATTTTCGTGTGGTTGCCTTTTGATAGTTGGGAATACTCTACCAAGGTTGTTGTGGTATGGCTATTCTACATGATTTTGCAGTTTTTCCTGTGCTTATACGGTGAGGGTTGGGCCTTCTTTCAGCAAGTAATCACACCAAATGCTCAAGAAAGAGCAAATGTAATGAGTATTTCTCAGATTATCTATTCTCTTGCTCCAACACTTACAGGATTTGTAATTCCAACTATTGCTGGGCTTACGTTTGGTATGAATAATATCTGGACATATCGTATTATTTATCCTGTTTTTACATTAATAGGTCTTGTTATTCTCCTTGTTTTTTTTCCAAAACTTAAGGAAAGAATCATTATGCCAAAACGAGCTGTTGAATATGTCAGCATAATCGATTCCCTTCGTGAGGTTGCTAAGAATAAATACTTCTGGATTATCAACTCGGCTGGTTGGGTAGGATTCCTTGAAAGTGCTTATGGCGTTATTCTCAGTTGGTCATTTGTATATGCTTTCAATGGTGAAAAGCAGGCATATCTTGGACTTGCAAACACTTTAATCGGTAATGCAGCACTCTGGTCAATGATGTTGGCACCATTTATGATTAAATGGCTTGGAAAACGAAATCTCCTTATTGCTCATAACATCTTCAATGTATTTTTGTTGCTCCTTTTAATTTCAACATATAAAAATCTCTTTTTGGTGTGTGATTTTCTATATAAATTCATTTATCAACACATTTCAGAATGTTTATATGCCGAATATCCAAGCAGATATGCGAGATTATCACCAATGGAAAACCGGTGTCCGTGTTGACGGATTATTCGGACCGATGGGCCTCATAGGCACAATTATCGGCTTTGGTACAGGACTTGTTCTCCCTGCGATTTATGAATATATGGGACTCAAGGACGATTACAACGTGCTCTATAATGATGAGATGCGAAATAATCTCTTTAATGTAATCATAATCTGTTCAATCGTTGGTGCAATTCTTAACCTTATCCCATATCTTTTCTACGATTTGACCGAAGCAAAGCACCGTGGTTATGTTAATGTGCTTAAAATCCGTGCTATGTTTGAGGATTACGGAAACGGTGAACTTGATGATGAACAGCTTATTGACACTATGAAAATCATCAAGGGAGCAAAGGATGATTTACAGAAGAAAAAGATTGATAAAACAGCACTTAAAAAAGCACGAAATCAAAAGGATAAGGAAGCAATTGCAATTGCAAAGGCGGAAATTCGTGAAACAAAAAAACACAATGAGTTTGTTGAAAGCTTACCGATTGTAAAAGAAGAATTAGAAAAATTCAACACAGAAAGATTCAAAGCAAAACTTGTTTCTGCAAAAGATACAGTATCTCTTGGTGAGATTTATCTTTACGCTGATTGGCAAGCAGAAAAGAAAATTGCAAAAGCTCTTACAAAGGGTACTAAGGAAAATAAGCTTATCCGTGCCGATGCATTGGCTCTTGTCCGTGAGAAAAAACGCAGCACAAAGCTTTTAAGAAAATACGGTGCAGAAAACCTTACTACTCCTGACGAAAGAATTCCTGAGGAAATCAAAAACAGAGAATTTAATTCTGAAAAAGAACGCCGTCAGGCAAAGAAAGAGCTTAAAGCATACACAAAGGGTGTTTCAATTTACCGCAGAATTACAAAGCCATATAACGATGCGAGAAATCTTATAATTCAGGCAGAAAACTATACACATCTTGCCGAAATTGAAGCTCTTTATGAAAGCGTAATTCAAAATTAGATATCAGGATTAAGAAAAGACGGTTCGCACAAGAACCGTCTTTTTATATGGATTTATTATCCCTTTGGTAGTTTTATTAGGCTTAGAAAATATGATGACCGGGTGAGAGGAGATGAGTTTTACCTTCAATAACAGCAGTAGAATTAACAGGTGTGTGAATTTCATAATGTACTTTTCCGTCTTCGTGCCACCAACGTGATGAAACTGTGCCGTAAGCAGTCTGGATTTCTGCTTTAAACCAATCAATTCGGTCATCAGGAACCGGTGCAAAATGAATTTTAGCGAATCCGGGGGTATCTTCAACAGTATTGATTCCTGCCACAACACCGTAGAGCCAATCACCGACTGCACCATAGGCATAGTGATTATATGAATTCATTGATACTGGCCAGATATCACCATTTGGTTTGATGCCGTCCCAATGCTCCCATATTGTTGTTGCACCTTTACTGATAGGGTACAACCAGGATGGATATTCTTTTCTCAAAAGCAAAGTATAGGCAAGTTCTGTATATCCATATCGGGATAATACGTGCAGAATATATGGAGTGCCCACAAAGCCTGTTTGTATCATATCACCTTGCTTGTGAATGAGTGTAGCCAAGGAGTCTGCAACTTCTTGTGGTTTATCCGTAAGTTCAAACTGAAGTGCCATTATGTGCTCAGTCTGAGTTTTGAAATCATCACGAAATTCGTTTATAAATGCAGTACGGATATTATTATAAAGTGTCTCATAATAAGAAATATCGCGTCCAAGAACTTTACCTGCTTTTACAAGTATTTTTACAGAGTTTGCATAGTATGCAGATGCAACAAGATTATCACGAGTCGGACCCTTGAAGGCTCCGTACTTACCACCGAGTTCAAGCCAATCGGCATAATGCTTACCACCAAACCACAGATTATGTTTTGTAGAAGATTTGGTAATATAGTCTACCCATTTTTGAATGGAATCAAAGAGATTTTCTAAAATTTCCGTATCACCATAGGTAAGATAGCATTGCCAAGGACATATAGCTATGGCATCAGCCCAGGCAGTACTTATTCTCGGTTTGCGAGGATATATAGAAGGTGTGAAATCTGGCACTGCACCGTTTTTGTATTGCTCTGCTTTGAGGTCATTTAACCACTTTTTAAAGAATTTCAGTACATCGTAGTTATAACTGGCAGTTTTTATGAATACCTGAGCATCTCCCGTCCAGCCAAGTCTTTCGTCACGCTGTGGACAGTCAGTAGGGATATCAAGGAAATTACCCTTTTGTCCCCAGATAATATTGCTGAACAACTGATTGAGCAACGGGTCAGAGCTTTCAATATATCCTGTTCGTTTCATTTCACTATGAACTACAATAGCAGTAAAATTGTTCGGGTCAATGTCAGTTGGATATGAATCCACACGCACATATCGAAAACCATAAAAGGTAAGATTTGGCTTGTAGGTTTGTTTACCTTCTTTACAGATGTATTTGTACAGTGCTTTTGCACTACGGTAGTTTGCATTATAGAAATTGCCGTCTTTATCGAGAATTTCACCGAATGAAAAGGAGAGTTCATCACCTTCATGGGCATCTATAGTAATTTCAAGGTAACCTGTCATATTCTGACCAAAATCAAGTACAGTTTCACCCTTTGGTGTGATGATAACTTCTTTTACAGCAAGACGCTCTTGTTCTTTTACAATTTCACCCTCCTGAGGTATAAGTAAATCCTGAGAGTTGTCCGATGCTATTTTTGCAAGAGTGTCAAAAACAGGTGAGTGGGTAGCATCATATATGATACCGTCGTATAAATGGCAAAAACGCAGATTGCTTTCTGCCACAAACCAACTTTCGTCCGTTCCTATATCTTCCGTAGTACCATCAACATAAACAATATGTAGCTGTGCAATAATAGCCTTTGGTTGTGATTTTTCAAGTCGCCAATACCAACCTTCAGCAAGCTCGATGATGATAGTATTATCTTCTTGCAAAATTTTCGTCACATCATAGGACTGCACTTGCATACGGTTGTGGTAAGAAGTCCAACCGGGTGCCATAATAAAATCACCAACACGATTTCCGTTAATCATTGCTTCGTAAACACCACGTGCTGTTATAAGTAAAGTAGCAGCTTTGATTTCTTTATCAATAGTGAAATCTTTTCTGAAAAGGGGACATAACTTACCCATGTTATATGAAGGATGTATCCAATTTGCTTTTAACATAGCAATTACCTCATTATTAAATGTTAAGAAAATCTTTTTTACTTTCTTAAAAGAACTTTTTCTATCAAACCCTATTACATAAGAGTTATTTAAAATATTTATCTGTTCTTTTAAGATAATCTATAAGCATCATTGGCCAGTCAGTCTGAATAAAATCTGCTCCTTTATCAGCGAGCCATCCCCAACCATCATCTTCACAAACAGTTAATGAAGTATCGTCACTATGTCCACCTGCAAGTTGGTACTTGTAATTGTAAATAATAGAATTAAACCATACAAGTTTATCATCCTGATGCATTTTTTCAATAAATTCATCCTGTGCTATCGGTGCGTTTTCGTCGGCAAAAACACATTCAACACCTACATAATTAATATTTTTCGACATTAAGTCATTATGTAATGGATGTGTATTATGAACAATGGGCATAAACGGCAATTCAGGACAAAGTTCTTCAAGAACATTGATTACCTTTTTATTTACCTTGCTCTTTACAAGTACTTGTTCAGTCATAGAGTGACGTTTAATAGTCTGATAAATCTTCTCTGGATTATTCCAAAATTTGTCTATATTTATAAAGCATCTGTTTTTAAATTGTTCAAAAAAGTCATCTAAGGAAGAAATGCCGAACTGAGTGGGAGTATTATCATTATTCACATAATGTAGTTTTTTTATCACGTTAAATGGCAGGGTAGGTAAAAGCAAAAATTTATTGAGATGGGCATGCTCCATTGATGGATGAAAAATAAACAGTTCCCCGTCCAAACTTCGACTCACATCAATTTCAATCATATCTGCACCTTGCTTTAAGGCAATCTCATAAGCTGCCAATGTATTGCAAGGAATGTTTCCTCCGGCAACACCACGATGAGCAACAATTATTATGTTTTCCTTTGCTTTTGTATGAAATCTACTGGACATCTCATTTCACCACGTTTGTTAAATATAATCTGATTTAAATTTTATCCTTTACAATTCTTCACAAAATCATTGAATAATTTTTGTTGAAGTGAATTGGTTTTACTCATATGTTCAGGATGCCATTGAACTGCCACACAAAAGGGATGATTACTCAGCTCTATTGCTTCAACGAAACCGTCCTCACTTACAGCAGAGATTATAAGATTTTCACCAACATTTTCAATTGCTTGATGATGAAGACTGTTTACACCAATTTCTGATTTCTTAAAGACCTTAAAAAGCTTTGAGTTCTTATCAATGGTAACATTATGAATAGCCTTAGCTCTTTTAAGGAAATTAGAGTGACTGCATTTTTTGATATCAGCAATATCCTGATACAACGTGCCACCACAAACAACATTGATAAGCTGAAAACCTCGGCAAATGCCAAAAATCGGTTTGCCGGTCTTTACATAAGCATTAAAAATTGCAACTTCATTTTTATCACGAAGTTCATTTGGCTTACCACATTTTTCTTCTCTTTTTCTCCCGTATAAAGATGGTTCAATATCAGCACCACCGGGGAGAAGAAGTCCGTCACAGATGAGTGCTTCTGCGATAGCTTTTTCTGTATTATCAAGCTCAATCCACTTTACCGTTGCACCTGATTTTTCAAGGCTTTTCACATATTTGCTTTTCATATATTTTCTGAAAAGGTCCGTTCCCATTTGTGGAATTGCAATCGTAACACTCATAAGAATTCTCCTTTGATAATTATAGAAAAATAGTAGCAGAAATATTTGACAATGTCAATGTACAGTGATATCATAAATTCATTGAAAAAGAGAAGGAGTGATACGGTGAAATACGATTTTACAAGTATTCCTGACCGTCGTGGTTGCGGTAGTAACAAATGGAATGGTGCTAAAAATGCTTCACCTGAATTTGTTCCGCTTTCTGTGGCAGATATGGAGTTTTATCCTGCACCACAGATTGTAGATGCAATAAAAAATACTGCTGAAACATCAGTTCTCGGTTACACAAGCCCAACTGAAGAATATTTTGACGCTGTTATTTCCTGGATGAAACGAAGACATGATTTCCATGTAAAAAAAGAATGGATTATCAATACTCCCGGTGTTGTCGATGCTCTTGCAATTCTTATTCAGGCAAGTACAAATCCGGGTGACAGTGTAATTATCCTCACTCCTGTTTATTATCCCTTTGATATGGCTGTACTTGCAAAGAGCAGAAAAATTATTTACAGTGAACTCGTTAACAATAACGGTGTATATGAAATTGATTACGCAGACCTTGAAAGAAAGTGTAAAAAGGCAAAAGCACTTCTTTTCTGTAATCCACACAACCCTATCGGCAAGGTATGGAGTAGGGAAGAGCTTAGAAAGGTTGCAGATATTTGTTGTCGTAACGATGTTTTCATTATTGATGACGAAATTCATCACGATTTGATTATGCCGGGATACGAGCATACTGTTATGTCCAATGTTGGTGACTTTGTACTTGATAATATTGCAATCTGTACTGCACCAAGTAAAACATTTAATCTTGCCGGACTTCAATGCTCAAACATTATTATCCCTAATGCTAAAATTCGTGCAAAGGCAACCGCGTGTTCCCTTTTTAATATGCAGATGGGACTCAATATTTTCGCTTATCCTGCTTGTATTGCTGCATACAATGAATGCGAGGACTGGCTCGACGAATTGATTACTGTTGTTAAAGAAAATGCAGCTGTTGTTGAGAATTTTATGGCAGAGCATTTCCCTGAAATCAAGGTTTATCCACTTGAGGGTACATATCTTCAATGGCTTGATATGAGAGGTCTTGGGATGACCCATGTTGAACTTCGTAAAATGCTTGAGGGAGCAGGTCTTTACCTTGATAATGGTGAGATGTTTGGTCCTGCCGGTAGGGGATTCCAGAGAATTAACCTGGCTTGTGCTAAAGTAACTATTGAAAAAGCCCTTAGCCGATTCAAAAACGCAGTTGAAGAAGTTAGAAGGAATTGGGAAGAAAACGGTAAACCATATCACAAGACTCTCGTTGTTGGTGAAAAACTTGAAAACTTTGTTTATGCTTCACCAAAGTCTACTCACGCAATACTAAATGGGGATAAAAAGACATTTATTGTGTTCTCAAGATATTATGACTGTGAGCTTTGTAAAGTCCTTTTGGCATCATTCACAGCAGCATATCCGGCTTTCAAGGCTATGGGTTATGATATTAAGTTTGTTATGCAAAATGATGTTCTTACTCTCGCAAAGCATCAGCATAAATATCCTTTTGAATTGGTCGCAGACCCGAAATGCGAGTTGTATGATAAGTACAATGTTTTTGAAGCACAAGGAATTGTGAGTATGCTTGCAGGTGACAAGCTTGTGGGAATGGTTATCGGTAAAAATGTTTACAAGCTTCTCAATCTTGATATGATTGAATCCGTGAATTCTGCATTAGGTCCGGCACCTGAAATGGCAGAAGGACCAAGAGAAAATCAACTTTGCGCTTTTGTCGCAGTAGATAAAAATATGAATGTGACCTATTCTCATTATGCAAAAACAATGACGGATTTCCCTGAAATAAAAGATATTATTAAGGAGATGTTAAAATGAAAGACGCTGTTAAAACAGAAAACAAAAAGAAATTAGGCGTTGCCGAACTCTCCTGCTACGGAATCGGTAACTGTATCGGTTCAGGTATTTTTGTTTCAATGGGTACTGCAATCGGATTTACAGGTCGTTCAATTACACTTGCTCTTGTATTTGCGTGTATAGTTGTTCTTTTTGCCTATGCATATAAAACACTTATGTCGGGTATGTTTGTACTCCCCGGTGGTAATTACAGTCAGTCTGCACTTTTACAGCCACCGCTTTTAGTTGGCGTTACCGCAATTTCAAGTATTTTCTCAGGTCTGGCATTTGCTATGTACGGTCTTTCGGTTGTGGAATATGCTTCAATCATCTTTCCGCAGATTGCTCCGTACGGAAAATTTATTGCAATAGGTATAATTACATTTTTCTTCGCAACAACCTTTATGGGTGGAAAATTTATGGGCAAATTCAACCTTGTAATGGTCGGTGTTCTTATTATTTCACTTCTTGTTTACATAATTGCAGGTATTCCGAAGGTTGATTTTTCAACTGCAAATCCACTTTCAGAAGGCTATTTCAGTGGTGGACCATTCGGATTTATTATGGCTGTTGCAATGATGAGCTTTGCCTGTCAGGGTGCAACTCGACCAATAGAAATGACTCCTGATGCAAAGGACCCTAAACGCTCACTTCCAAAAGCTATTCTTATTGCCTCATTCGTAGTTATGATTGTTTATGTCCTTATTGCAATCGTTACTGCAGGTGTTCTCCCTATTGAACAGGTGGCAGATAAAAATCTTGGTGTTGTTGCTGAAAAGATATTTCCACACGCAGTTTATGTAATATTCACTCTTGGTGGTGCTTGTTTTGCAATTGCAACATCACTTTACGGTGCAATTGCAGGTGTTCAACACCCGATGCTTGCGACTATTGAAGACGGTTGGCTTCCGTCAGTCCTTGGCAAGAAAACAAAAAAAGGTTATCCTTGGGTTATGATGCTTGTGCTTTACATTGTTGCGGTTGTTCCTGTTTTTGTTGATATGGGACTTGATGATTTGATTTCTCTTATGATGATTCCGGTTATGATTCTCAATCTCATCAATAACTGTCTTATGTTTAAAATTCTTAAAAAGTATCCTGAAGCATGGAAAAACAGCTTCTTCCATATGCCGAAATGGGCTTTTAACATCACAATTGTATTTGCAATTATTGCCGACTTACTCATCAGCGTTTCACTCTTTACAACACTTGAATCAGGTGACCAGTATTTCCTGATTGGTATGGTGGTATTCCTCTTTGCATTCAGCTTCTACAGAATCAAGGCAGGTAAAATCGACCTTAAAGCACTTGAAATAGCAAAGGAACAAGCTCAGAAAGCAGTTGAAGAGAGTTTAGCTAAAAACTGAACCTTTTGATTTGGCAAATAGTTATAGTCGTGACTGGTCCTTTTTTCAGGATTAGTTTGCAATTCAGAGTCAGAAAGGACCCTATATGAAAACTAAAAAACTTGTATTAAATATCTCATTATCAGGGATGTTCCTGGCATTGGCTTACGTAATGCCGTTCCTTACAGGACAAATTCCTGAAATCGGCTCAATGCTTTGTCCTATGCACATTCCTGTTCTTCTTTGCGGATTTGTATGTGGTGCTCCTTATGGACTTGTTGTTGGTGCAATTGCTCCGATTCTTCGTTCGCTTACTCTTGGTATGCCACAGCTTTTCCCACGCGCAACCGCAATGGCATTTGAACTTGCAATTTACGGACTTATGGCAGGAATTCTTTACAATGCATTACCAAAAAAGAAAATCAACATTTATGCATCGCTTATCGGTGCTATGATAAAGTCGGATCGTAGCCAT
>JAZSHP010000186.1:0-16074 GCA_045533355.1 Candidatus Fimenecus sp. | reverse complement strand
ACCGCTTGGCCTCCGACTTTGTTGTCTTACATGGCAGAGTTTGTTGTTGGGGTTGTAATAATTTATGTTGCTAGTAACGTTCTTACCCACCCAGTAGTTCAGCAAGGAATTCGAGATGTTGTTGATACTGTTGTTGATACTGTAGAAAATACCATTTCAAAAGTTAAAGAAAAGGTTGAAACAAAACGAAAGATTAGAGATAGTGACCCTAGAATACATCATATGGTTCCAAAACTAGCGTGGCGAGCTGAAAAGTCTAGAGAAGTATTAGACAGTGTAGAGATAGACTATTGGAAAGACCCTAGAAATTTAGTTACTATTTCGCATGGATTACATAAATCAATGCACACTAAGAATTATTATGATTATGTGAATGCAAAATTAGAGCCTTGTATGAATGATTTACAGGCAGTGGAAATTGCGTTGGACGAAATACGTGCGGATATTTTATACGCAGAAGCTACTGGTATTAGGCGGTGGGAAATCACGTGAAAAAAATATCTAAAATGGGGACAAATTCAATAATATATAATGAAGATTACATTTGTATAGGTGGAGATAAACTAGAAATTTTAGAGCGTAACACTCAAAAATGTATTTCTAAATTTTCGGACATCAAAAATGTATTATGTATGCAAATGAATCAAAAATACATTATTGTTAAGTCAACTATTGGTGTATATTATATTATTGATTTGACAAAAAAAACTTTAATAAAAAAAGTGGCATTTAAAGGTGCAAAAAAAACACATCAATCTAAAAAATTTTTTTTGCACAACAATTTCATTATTTTTGACATAATGAAATTAATTGATAATAAGTTGTATTTTGTTTTATATGATTTAGAAAACAAAAACCATAATAAAATCGAGTTAATTGAGGGTGGGTTTTATTGCCAAGATTATATTATTGATTTTGAGAAAGAAAGAGCTGTTATACTACTTACTCAAACAAATTCATTAAACAATCAATATACAAACTGTATTTTGATAATTGTAGATATATTCAAAATGCTTGTTGTGGAAAAAAGAAATGTTGTTTTTCAACATGGTTTGTTTCCTGTTGGATTATTGGATAACGATACTATTCTTTTAAAAAACATGAGTTTATATTCTATTTCTACAACTCAAGAATTCGATTTTAATTTGTTTAATGGTTTTGTTAATAATGAAAATGGTTATTTTGTTAAGCTAGAACGAATTTCAAGTGCTCAAATTGCTTTGATTTTTTCTAACAATGTTCTTCTTTATAATATAGAAAAAATGATTTTAGAAAAAGAGATTAAGGGTAGCAATTGCAGTAGTTTTAGTATAATTGATAACAATTGTTATTTAGGAACATGGGACGGTTTCTTCGACGAGACAGAGTGAAGACAGGGGACGGTTCCTTGTCTTGCATAACTGGCGATACAGAAAAGGTAATACCAATCAAATCTGGCTTGTGGAAGCAACAAGCGAAACAGATGTTTATTATCTTAAGAGTATAAAAGACAATGGTTATTATATGGCAGTTGAAAACAACTCATCTGCTAAGATAAGACAGGGGACGGTTCTGTGTCTTAGTGCACAGGGGATGGTTCTGCGTCTTGACGAAAATAGCGTAATGTGATATGATTTTCTTGGTGATGGAATATGCCAAGACAAGCACGAAAGCATAGCGAAAGTGGAATATATCACGTAATGCTGAGAGGAATAAACCAACAGCAGATATTCGAAGATATCGAAGACTGTGATAAGTTTATTCAAATACTACACGAATGTAAGGCAGTAAGTGAATTTAAGTTGTTCGCTTACTGCCTTATGAATAATCATATACATTTGCTGATTAGGCCTGAAAAAGAACCAATTGAACAGGTTTTCAAACGAATTGGTGCAAGATATGTCGTGCACAGGGGACTGTTCGCTGTATTCAATATTTCTACAACTAAAACTTAATATTTACACCAAAGCCGACAGGACTAAAAATCCCGTCGGCTAAATTTTTGTAAAAAATTGTCAATTCCTTATCACAAAATGTTACTTTTTAACGATATAAATAAAATAGGGGAATTACACAATGAATTAAAAGGGGATATTATTTCTGATTGTCCCTGTGGATTATCGCGCAAGTGGTCATTAGGAGAAATAATAAATTAATAATATGGAGGATGACTGTTTTATGTTTGAGGAAAAAAATCAATTACTTACAGAAATATTTCCTGCTTGTACAGAAGAAAAAATTAAAGAAATTCTTGAAAAGTACAATGTAACTATTCCTGATAATTTTAGGTATTCTAACAAAATGAATATAGTTATTGGTTCTAATGGTTCAGGAAAAACAAGATTTTTAAGGGCAATTAAGGAACTTTGTCAACAAGATGAATCTATACGTGTTATGTATGGGTATTATCCTTCTATTTCGCACATATATGTTGAGGAAAAAAGTGATGAATTGCCAAATTATTCGTTGGGAGATTTTTTAAGAAATAGTTCTGCAAGCTTTAACGATTTGTTGAATTTTATATCGCAATACGGTCCTGAGTTTATATCTGATTTAGTTAACTATAAAAGCAAGAGTGAACAACAAGAAAATAGTAAAATATTAGAGGATATTTCAAAAGACTTTTTAACCCTTACTGGTAAAAAACTTATAGGCTCAAGAGGAAAAATTCTTATTGAGGATAAACAAGGTGAGACAATGCCTATTGAAGAAGCCTTAAAATTGTTTTCACCGGGTGAAACAATGCTTCTTTACATGTCAATTTTTTTATCGATGCAAAAAAATAATAAACAAGAGAAAAGTATCATTATATTGGATGAACCGGAAACTCATCTCCATCCTAAAGCATTATTAGCTTTTATTGATATGTTACAAAAAAATCACAAAGCAGAAACTATTTGGATTGCAACACATAGTCTATTTGTAATACCAAGGCTTAATTTTCATAATATTATTTATGTAAAAGACAATACTATCGAAAAACGAAAGAGCACAATTTATAATGACCTAAAACTTTGTCTTTTAGGAAATGAAACCGAACCCATAGAAACATTTTTTTCGTCATTATCACAATGGCAATATTGTGAATTTATAGCAGAGTGTTTCACAAATCCAGAGGTTATTGATACGATTGACAGCGAAGATGAACAAGTTCAAATATTTATTCAATTTTTACAATCGTATAAAGATAAAGGAACCGCATTAAATATTTTAGATTTTGGTGGTGGAAGCGCAAGATTAGGTTTAAGCTTGAATTTAATAAAAAATGAAGACAAACCACAATATGAATATGAAATATATGACCTTAAACCAAAATACGAAGGTAAAGAATTTAAAGTATATACAAAGCCAGATGAAATAAAAAAGAAATATGATTGCATCGTTATGATGAATGTGTTGCATGAAATAAAACCTACAGATTGGTTAGAGACCTTCAACATAATCTCCTCAATGTTGAAAGATAATGGGTATTTGGTTTTTGTTGAGGTTTCAGCACTAACTAATGGAGAGATGCCTAATAATTTTGGCTATTTTGTATTGGATGAAGAAGAATTAAGAGTTCTTTGCAACGCTGACAAAGGTATATCAAAAATAAAAATTAAAAATAGTCAAAAATCAATCTGCGTAGTTTTGGACAAAACTAGGATAAGCAGGATTACACAAAAGAGTATTAATGAAACAATACATCATTTAAAGGAGCATTCAATAAGTGAAATAAAGAAAATAAAAAGTGTTATTGAACAAGAAAAAAAAGAAGGACAAAAAAACACTAGTTTATATGCGAGAAAATACGCATTTTGGACTCAACAATATGTTAATGCGAAATTGTATAGTGATACTATACAATTGCATAAGAAAGAAGTAAAAATAGATACAAAAAAAGTAAATAAAGATGTAATTCCTAATATTCAAAGTAAAAAAGAGGCATATAATATTGTAATAAACTTACTCAATAATCCCATAATATACCAATCAACAATAAATGTGATACAAACCATTAGAGCTAAACTAATATTGGCAGCAAGGCAATGTCTATTGAATGATGGTTTGTATGATGAGTACAATTTAAATGATTGTTGGAGATATATTTTATTTTTAGAAGAAAAACATTATAATAAAACTGTAATCGCAATTTTTTTGCTTTCCGGCGCTATAATTGGTGACAAACGTTTTAAAAACAGATATTTGAATAATGGTTATGAAAGATACTTGTTAGAAAATTAAAATTATACATCGTTGTCGTAATTTATTTACATATTGTGCCACAAATTAAGATGTAACAATTCTAGAAATGCACAGGGGACAGTTCTCTGTGTTCGATGAATCCAACAACTAAAACTTAATATTACACACCAAATCCGACAGGGTTATCCAACCCCGTCGGCATATTTTTTGCCGAAAAATATAAAAATCTTGTCACAAAAAGTATCTTTATTTCGATTATATTATTATAAGGATTACTAATGAAAAGGATAGGAGATTATTATGGAAGAATTAAGAAGTTTTATAAGTCAAATAATAACATCTAGACCGGAAAACTGTATGAAAATATACTTTTCTCGCAGAATCGGGCATCAATATATAACTCATCAACCTGTAGCTTCAAATGAAGTTCAGTATGGAATAATAGATACTATGTTTCCTTTTGTAAGAGAACAGATTGATTCACATAATATAGTGGAATATAATCCTGTAGGTGTTTTAGATGAAGAAATAGAGAAAATTGAAATTGAAAAAGTTCCTATGTGGATAAACTTTATGAACAGTATTGAAGAAAATTTAAACCAAGAAGTGTCTTCGTTAAAGATAGAAAATATTGGATTTTATTGCGTTGCGATAACTTATAATGGAAAGACGCTATATTTGTTTAGGCAGTTTCAAAAGTTAAAAAAATTGCGTCAAGGTTTATTTACACGAATTGTGGAAAATGAATTGAAAAGGATAGAAAGTGATTTTCTAGGTATTGATGAATTTACTGATATGATTGTGTTTGAAAATGATTTATTGCTTTTAAATCATATTTCGTTTGAAAGAATATTTGATTATCGTGATGAATTTTTAAAGAAGACTAATGAAGCTTTAGGGGAGATACTTTCACAAAATGTGATAGAAAATATTGAGCAGTTTGCATATGATTGCAGAAGTGATGTTAGAATTATGAAACGATTTACTAACATAATGACACAGGAACGCCTGCCGTTATTCTTTAAAAATTATGAACGTGTTCCACTAATTGTTAAAGAGTTAGGCTTGGATATCGATTTTGATGAAGATGGAAAACTAATTTACAGAGAGCGTTCTCAATTATTTCACATTATTAATCTTTTGTCTGATGCGTATTTTAAATCGTTGATTGCTCAAAGACCAGGTGTTGCAAAACTTGAAGGGGATATTTAATGATAACAAATTTTTCTAAATGGCTAATTTATACTGCCTCATATTTGCCTTTATATCCAATTTTAATTATCAGGTTATTGTTAGAGGATAGGGATGACACTACCGATACTTTACAAAAAATGATTTTGAATTTTAGAGAAACAAAGGTATGTATAATTGTTTTATTATTAATGCTTATAATTTCTGTTATTACGCTAATAGTCTTAAAAAACCTTAAAGCTAATAGCCGTCATTATAGTAGATTAGTGAAGAACACTACGTACGAAATTGCAGGTTTCTTAATACCATATGCATCATCTTTTTTAACAATAAATTTGAATTGGTATGGTTGGGTTGTTAATGCCTTGATTTACTATATTTGTGGGATGATAATGATTATGTCAGATAAAGTCCATTTATGCCCTGCTTTTCTATTCCTTGGCTACAAACTATATAAGGATGAAAAAAAACAATATATTTATACTAAACTTACAAAAGAGCAATATAATCAATTAATTGTTGAAGAAGAGAATGGACTGTTGGCAAAATTAGTTACAAAAAATGTATTACTAGTAAAACGCAAAAGATTCCAATGATTATTCACATTAAAACAAAATTTTTTTAGTACGAATAACTTCTTACAATAACTATAAATTATTTTAAGTATTAATAAGGATGTGCTTAGTATGCATAATGAAAATTTAGACAAAATAATTTCTCTAATTTGCAATTCAAATAAAAAGATATGTTTATTTCTTGGTGCAGGTGCAGATATAAGTAGTGGTGGTAAATCTTTCCTTAATGTAAAAAAAGAAACAATATCTAAATTTTCCGAACACAATCCTGAATTTTTAAAAGAACATATAATAAATCAATATTTTGAAGAAACTATTGATTCTCCTAAAAATGTTAGTTTTAGAGAAGCAATTTTGAGTGACATTAATGAAAGTACCAATATTAAAATTTCAGATGGATATAAATTTTTAGTTTTATTGGCAAAATATGGGTTTATTGATGCAATTATAACGACTAATTTTTATGATTATTTAGAAAAAGCTCAACAAGAGATGGGGATGGATGTTTTTGATGTATTCAGTAATAATGATAATAAAAACTTATCTATTCCTAATATTTATCCACAAAAGACACTATATCTGAAAATACATGGAGACGTAAATCGTAAATATGTATCTCATATTACTACAGAAGAAATCAATAGTAAGTCTTACCCAAAAGCACTAAAAAATATTTTGAGAGAGTATTTAAAAAATGATTTAGTAATTTTTGTGGGATATAGTGGGCTTGATACAATGGTAACCGATTTGATTAAACCCATATCTCGTAATATGGAAACCACTTTTTGGATAAATCCATCATATAATAATGATTCAGAATTAATTAGTTTATTATCTCATAATTTAGTTTTAGGTAAGTATTCATTTGACGATTTTGTAATACGATTAGGACTAAAAAAACTAAATAATATTAATTGTGAGATACAAGATTCAACTTTCATATACACTTGGGTTAAAGCAAAAACTCATAATAGCATTTCTCCTATTCTAAAGAGCACAAAAGTTAATATTGAAAGAGCAGAACTATCAGAATTGAAAAAATCAAACAAAATTTGTGTTATCTCAGGGAAAGCAGGAATTGGAAAAACATATCTTATAGAGCATTATATTAAACATTCAAGTAAAAATGATATATTATACATAAAATTAAATTATGACCCTAATGTTCCTATCATATTAACAATAATTGATAAGTTGGGTTTTACAACGAACTCACCATTCTCATTGTTATATAATTTATGTAATTGGTACTTAAATCAAAAGAAATATTTGACTTTTATTATTGATGAAATTCCAGAAGAAATCAATCAAAATTTAGAAGAATTTATTGCTTTTGTTGATGTGACAAAATTCAATAAAAACATCAGTTTTATTTTGCTAACAAGAGGTTCTAATATAAAAAATAAGTTATCTTCATCTCTTTTAAATTTAAGTGTTACTCCGATAGAAATGAAACTTTTTAATGAGGATAATGTGAAAGAATTAGCAGAATGCTATGATGTGCAGAAGTATGTTACCAAACTTGATATAAACTATTTGTTGGAACCATTTATTTGTGATTTAGTTTTTTCATTTATATCAAAACCAGCTAATACACATGACAATATTTTTAACGTTATTGAAACAGCTTTATCTGAAAGGTATGACAAAAATCCCCAAACATTTCACGACGAGCTTATATTAATAGCACAGGCAGAATATACACAAAATGCATTAGAAAAAGAAAAAATCGAATATTTATTTGATTCTGGATTAATTTCTTCTATTTCACCTCATTATTACAAACATGAGGCTTTTAAAAGTTATTATCTCAGTCGTTATCTATTTAGGAATCAACTTGAAAAGAAAAAGTGCATAAAAGAATTAATAAATATATTTGAGACAAAGCAAACTACGGATACATTGTTTTATCACGCTTGTGTAATGCATTACACAATATTAGAGGACAACTCAGATATAATTCAACGATTACTTGAACTAAATAAAATTATAGAAAAGTGTTGCAATTCTATTTCATTAAAGTTTTGTAAAACCTGTTTGATTTATTTTGCCGAAAAAAATTCAAAAGAATTCTACCATTCACTTAAGGACATCAAAGAATCTTTAAGCGAAGAAATGGTAAAGTTAATAATTGAAAGTACTCAAGTAATGCTGAATGATGAGTTTTATTACAAAACATTATTCTTGTTTCAAGAAAATACTCCATTTGCCTATGAATCAGTGATATATAGTATTGACCGCTTTTGTGAAAAGGTATCTATAATGGAGATTAATAATGAAGAAAGCATATACTTTGAAGAATATTTTGATTTTGCGTTTTCGGGTTGTCCATCAATAAAACTATATAAAATTTTGTATGCATTAATGCGTACAAAATATGAGAAAAAGGAATATAGGTACGCAAATAAACTTCACAAAATACTGTATGAGACAATAGGCAAATGCTCAATTGAAGAAATAATGAATGTGCTTCGTAAATATTCATATAACATATTATTTAATGCTGATGATATAGAGGCTGATTTTAATGCAATATCTCAAACAGATGAACTTATTCAATTAGTTTATGATGTTTTGAATGGTAAAATACTTGATGTTAAAGAATACACATATTTAATTGACATAACAAATGATATTAATAACATGTGCATATTTATGCTGTCAAACTTAATTGTTGTTCAATCAATGACATATGACAAAAAAGCTATTCTATCTGCAGCCATAAAAATTATTAATACTCGCAACGATCTCGCTCCTCAAAATATAGATTTTTTATTGAGTTCTATATTTATGTCACTCTACTATTTAAATCCTCATGAACGAAAAGATTTCATTGAGTTCTTTGAAATGGCATATGACAAATATGAAATGCTTCTATTTGAACAGCCTACCAACATTCGCAAATCAACCTCCAAAAGATTTTCACAAGAGTTTGAACAGATTTTTGAAGACGGATTTAATCCATTAGCATTTTTGTTTTATACATCAAATCTTGAGGATGATGAAAATAGATTGAATCAGTATTGGTCCATGTGTGAGCAATTATGCAAGTCGGGTAATATTAATAAAATTTTAAAAGTTGTGCATGCAATTGGTCAAATGATTAGTCTCTTCCCACGAGAAGGATTTCTTGCATTGCAAAGGGTAGCGCAATATCGCAATCATGATATTATTAAGAGAGGCATTATTCGTGTGCTTCAAGAAAGCAGTACACGATACCCAATTGAAACTGAACTGTATATTGAGCAAAATACCAACTTTAATGACATCGATTTAATACAACCCTATGAAAAAGTAAAAGATACCATGATACGTAGTCGAACATTGGAACAGTTACATTGGAGTAGGCTGTTATACTCTTTCAAATCGATGGATTACGACATAATCAGAGTGATTTTACAAGGAGTAACTAAAACGAATACTTTATCGGTATTTATTTTGAAGTTGTTAAATCAAGATAATATCTAAACAAAAAATTAAACAAATTGATTTCTTGCTCAGAAATATACAAACTTGGTGAGAGCATAAGTTGGCTATTAAACATTCCTCCCGTGGTTAGAATTAATCCGTAGTTTTTATTTTTTACTAATACGGGGTTATTCAAAGCATTTTCTACTAAATTATAGGCAAAATGCGGATTAGGCTCTTTTGTATCAGAATTTATAATATCTATTCCTATAGCATGTCCTTTTCCTTGTATTCGGCCAATACAACTATAATCTTTGGCAATACTTTTTATACAATCTAATAATGTGTTAGAACTATTTTGTATTGTTTTCTCAAATGACTTATCATTAATTAAGTCAAAAGTACATAATCCAAGTGCTGTGGCTAAAGGATGTCCTGCATAAGTACAATGTGTAGAGCCTGTAGGCCACTTTTGTGGTGATATAATATCCTCTTTAGCCCAAATTCCCGACAAAGGCCATAACCCATTAGTAATTGCTTTACCAAATATAATTATATCAGGTATAAAATCGTAATGTTCGAAGCTCCACAACTTGCCAGTACGATAGAAACCCATTTGAACTTCATCTGCAATGATCAAAACCTTGTGTTGTCGTAATATTTCAACTAACGATGCAAAATAATTGTGATGCGGAAAAACATAGCCACCTCTACCTAACACAGACTCAAAAATAAATCCAGAATAAGAAGAAAGTCCAGAAGCTGTGTCATATATTCCTGAAAACTCACTTTCAAACAATCTACTAAATTGTTTGAAACAATATAAGGCACATGTATTTTTCTCTTTGCCATATGCACAACTATAACAATTAGGAAAAGGTATTCTAGTTGTATTAATCACACTTCCAAATTGTTTAGTGTAACGATAACTCGAACTAACACTTGATGCAGCCATGGTACGACCGTGATAACCACCTTCAAAGGCAAAAAAGTTTTTCTTCTTATTATAGTTAATTGATAGTTTTAATGCGTCATCTACTGCCTGAGCACCTCCAACAGTGAAATGTACTCGTCCTTTTGCTCCATATTTTTCATACATATATGTACATATTTTTTCTGATAACTCAATTCTTTGTTTACTCATAAATTCACCCGCCAAACACGGAAGAGTTTGACTGTTTTTTTGTAAACACTCAAGGTGCTTTTTATTTCCATACCCAAAATTGGCAGCACTATTAAACATCTGCATATCTAAATAGTGAGTATTATGTTCATCAACTAAAAAACTACCTTCAGCTTTGTAAAATATTTTTTTAGGAAAGTGTTTACCTGATGTATCCCCTTGTGAACAATACACTTTTTCTTTTTCTAACAATGTCATATAAAAAAACTCCTTATATTTCTTACAATAATTTATAGTTATTGTAAGAAACCTAACAAAACACCTCATAATTTGATAAAATAAGATTTATCTTATCAAAAATATGGGGTGTTTTTATATGGAGAACTTGAATTTGTACGCTGAAGAATGTCTTTCTATTATGAAATATACAAAAAATATATCTGAATATAGTAGTCTAGCCTATAGTTCTGATTTGAAAGATTTTATAAAATTTTGTGCTGGTGAGATTGACAAGGACATACTTGTCAAATATGTGTCTCATTTGTCTCAGGAAAGATGTTTGCGTGATACTACTATTAGTAGAAAACTGATAACACTTAAAATGTTTTTCGAGTATTTGTACGATAGGAAAATAATAGGAGAAAACTATTATCAAAACTGTCATTTTAAGTTTCGTAAAGAGCGAAAGTTACCAAAAACTTTAACAAAAAGTGAAATATCCGAGCTCCTTAAAACTGCAATAGTAGAAAGAAACTCGGCTAAAAGCTCTTCTGAAATATTTAGAACTTCGAGAAATTTAGCACTTATTGATGTGCTTATAAGTACTGGAATTCGAATTGGTGAAGCATCAGCTATATCCTTAGAAGATATAATTGAATCTGAAAAGATACTGTTAATCCACGGCAAGGGTCGTAAACAACGTTTGATTTACATTTCTTGTACGGAAACTTGGGATAACCTTAATAATTGGTTAAACATCAGAAAAACAATGAACATTTCTACAGAAAAATTATTTGTTAATAGAACTGGCAGTCCGTTGGGAATTCATGGAATTGAATACATATATAAAGTAATTCGAGAACATGCAAATATTAATCCCTTATCTACTCCTCATTACCTGCGACACACATTTGCAACAAATCTTTTATTAAATGGTGCTGACTTACGTTCAGTTCAAGAACTATTAGGACATAGCAGTGTGGCGATTACGGAAATCTATACTGAAATTACAACAAAGAGAAAAATGGAAATATTGGACAAGTATAACATGAGAAATTTTTTATGAATTTATAAAAACATCGCCGAACAGTATGGTTTAAGCAGTACCATTAGACATTTTATTTTGCGTCAATGCTATCTACCAACGGTTTATAACACGAATAAGTTATAATAACAGATTATTATTCTGCTGTTTTGCTTATGTTTCATTGTTTAATTCATTCATGTCCGTTGTAACTGTAATATTAAATTTCATTGGTACATGGTCTTTTTGCATATCAAAATAAAAGGGGAGGTCGAGGTGTTTTATTAGTCCTCGCCACGACGTCTGTCCACAACGAGAACGGACAGTTTGCCACGATTTTACACCTTCGGCTCGATTAGACTCATATTCATCAGCGGAACGTGGTTTAATTCTTTTATATTCGCTTATGAATTCTTGTGTGTAATTATTCGTGATTTCTTCTGCAGTTGGACGAGTTGTTGGGTAATTCTGTTTCAACCATTCTGCTAAATTGATGTTATATTTTTGCTTGAAAACCGGGTGAGGGGGCATACCTTTTTTTCGAAAATCTGAAACAGTAGGGTTGCGTCCTTCATCTTCGATGAATTGTTCAACTCGGTCATGAATGGACTTGTCGGACCAATGAATAAGTGGTAATTCATCCGAAATATCTTTTAATTTCTCAATTATTTCTTCGTTGCCTTTGGATTGTGAAAGTATGTAGATTGCTTGATTTATAGCGGTTTTTCGTGTCATAGGGGAAATGTCCTTTCTTTTATTTCTCCTAACATACATTATTGGAACAGCATAGGTTGAAAAACGTACCTCGTGGGAAATATCAAAATTGTCAATTGCCTTAATCAGTCCGATGCAACCCACCTGAAAAAGGTCATCAGGATTTTCACCTCGATTTGCAAAACGCTGAATGACGGACAAAACAAGTCGAAGATTTCCCTCAATCAATTCCTGCCTTGCTCTCTTGTCATCATTTTCTTTGATTTTTTTGAGAAGCTCCACCTTTTCCGCCTCTTTGAGCACTTTCAACTTTGCTGTATTAACTCCACAGATTTCAACCCTGTTATATTGCACATACATCTTCCTTTACTTTTTAATATGTACAATTCCTCATTCTGAATTCTGCATTCAACATTAAAAAACTCCCATCCATATTATGAACAGGAATTTTGTTTTTTATAAAACATAATCAAAATTTTCAAATTATAATTTATCGGTGTAATTGGTTATTAATTTGGATATGAATCGTAGGGGACGATGCCCACATCGTCCCGTCCCAAAGTGTACTGTTTACCTACTGCGGGCGGATGTGGACATCCGCCCCTACAAAGGTTTTTGTTTCTATCTTAATTTCATATCACCCCTACAAACTCCAATTTATCATTTAATCTTCTTATTCCACCGTTACGCTTTTTGCAAGGTTTCTCGGTTTGTCCACATCAAGACCTTTTCTGACGGTTGTGTGGTATGCAAGTAATTGCAAGGGGATGACGGTGAGCGATGGTGTGAGGTATCGTGATGCTTGTGGAATATAGATTACCTCGTCGGCAATTTTTTCTGCACCCGGGGTGCCCTCTTTGACTATTGCGATTACATAAGCACCTCTTGCGTGGACTTCCTTTATATTGGAGACCATTTTGGCATATAGCAGGTCGTCAGTTGCAATTGCCACCACAACAGTGCCTTTTTCAATCAGTGAAATTGTTCCGTGCTTTAATTCTCCCGCGCCATAGCCCTCACAATGGATATATGATATTTCTTTAAGCTTTAATGCACCTTCAAGACAAAGGGGATAATCGATTCCGCGACCAATGAAAAAAATGTGTTCTTTTGTTGCAATCCGTTGTGCCAATCTGTCAGTAAGCTTGTCGCATTCAAGAGTGGTTTTGATTTTGTCAGAAAGAGAAATGATTTCCTCTGTAAGTTTCTCTATTTCCATATCACTAATTAAGCCTTTAGTGTGGGCAAAATGCGCAGAAAGTGCATAAACAACGCCTAACTGTGCCGAAAACGCCTTCGTTGTGGCAACTGCAATTTCTGCTCCCGCATTTGTGTAAATTACTCCGTCACTTTCCCTTGCAATTGTACTGAAGGGCACGTTGACAACGGACAAGGTGAATGCACCTCTTTTTTTTGCTTCACGAAGAGAGGCAAGAGTGTCGGCTGTTTCTCCCGATTGGCTTATGAAAATGCAAAGGTCTCCCTTTTCAATAATTGGATTACGATATCTGAATTCACTGGCAATATCAACAGTTACAGGTATTCTTGCCATATCCTCAATAATGTATTTTGCAGTCATACCAATATGAAAAGCACTGCCACACGCCACGATGTAAATTCTTTTCAGATTTTCAATGAAATTTTCAGGAAAGGGGAATGAAAGCTGGATTTTTCCATTTTTGATTAAAGGAGTAACAGTATCTCGTACTGCCTTTGGTTGCTCAAAAATTTCCTTTTGCATAAAGTAGTCATATCCGTTTTTTTGTGCAACATCAATATTCAAATCCAGATTTTTAAAATCTACAGCCTTTTCCTTTTTGTTATTGTCATAGACCTTGATATCATCATTAGAAATTTGCAGAAATTCTCCGTCGTTTACAATATAGCAATTTCGTGTGTAGGGGAGAATGGCAGAAATATCCGATGCAAGCAGGGTTTCATTTTTTGAATTACCCACAATTAAAGGGCTATCCTTTTTCATGGCAAAAATCTTGTCCTCAAAGCCTTTTACAAGCATAGCAACGGCATAAGAGCCCTGTAGTCTTTCACTTGCTCTAATCATTGTACCGATGGCATCACCATCAAAAAGACAGTCAAAAAGCTGTGCAATAACTTCCGTATCCGTTTCCGATTTAAATTCATAACCTTTTTCAGTCAGTTCATTTTTCAGTTCAATGTAATTCTCGATAATTCCGTTGTGTACAAGTGTCACAATTCCGTTCATGGACCTGTGTGGATGTGCATTGACTGAGTCAGGTGCACCGTGGGTTGCCCACCTTGTGTGACCGATTCCGATTGTACCCTGAGGATGTGCTGTATCCAACTTTTTCTGCAGATTGTCAATTCGTCCTTTTTCTTTTATCAGAGTTATTTTGTTACCACCAATGGCAATGCCCGATGAATCGTAACCCCTGTATTCAAGTCTGCGTAATCCGTCAATAAGGATTGGTGCAGCTTGATTTTCTCCTGCAAAACCAACTATTCCACACATAAATATTCTCCTTTAAAAAGTATTAAAAATAATTTTTGTGTCAACAATAATTAAAAAGGGAGGAACAAAAAATGAAAGTATCAGATATAAAATTAGATGCAAAGAAAAGTATGATAAATAACTATTCCAAATGCTTTTTTGTGGGAATTTTACCCTTTGTTACATTTGCTTTGTTAACTTTTCTGAATTATTTACTGATGATTTTTTTAAAACAGACAGACTTTGAGTCCGTTCAATACCTTTCACCCTATGCGGAGTATATACCTCCCATAATAATGAGCCTGTGCATTATTGCTTCTTTCGTTATTTTCTGTTATATCCGTCTTTTTAATAATGGATATTTCTTCCTGAAATCTGTCAATAAGAAGGTTACATTCAAAAAAGTCAGGAAATTCATTTCGTTCAGACAGTATATGACATATTCCGCAACAATTATTCTGAGAGCCTTGCTTTTAATCAGCTGGGCGGCACTCTATTTTTCACCGTCAATAGCTATGTCCGTACTTCTTATATATAGCTATCGTAACGAAAATTATGGCTTCAATATTAATCTCACGCTTTTTGTTTCAACAATAATGCTTTTTGTAATCGGCAGTTTATTCTTTTTCGTCACAATAAAAAGATATGCACTTTGTTCTCATTTAATATTAAAGAAAAAGCTGAAAAATCCGTTTAAAGTGATAGAAAACAGCATAAGTCTTATGGAAGGACATGCTCTCGGGTATTCCTTTTGTTGTTTTTCCTTTGCAGGATGGATTTTGTCCTGTGTGACAATTATGCCTGTTGTGTATGTGTTGCCCTATATAATTCTCAGCAGATGGCATTATTTCAACGCCCTGTGTCAACCAAAAAGGGTGGAACCGACCGAAGAAAAACCGATTATATTCTATATTAAGAAAAAGAAGGAAGTATAAATCGGAATTTATCCCGATTCATACAAAAAAAGGCACCTTCCATATGAGTGGGTTCACTAAAGACAGAAAAAGAGGTAATGCGGACATCCGTATTACCTCTCATTTTTTAGCACTTACACCTCCGGTAGTGAGTAAGTGCTCTATTAAAATTTATTGTTCGTTGCTTCATTAATTGTATGGTATTTATTATACATAAAGCAACAAGTTTTATCAAGTGTTATTCTGCCTTGTGGCAGAGTGATATTATTGTC
>JAZSHP010000038.1:0-20989 GCA_045533355.1 Candidatus Fimenecus sp. | reverse complement strand
TAGGGGACGATGCCTTCATCGTCCCGAAGCAGGTCAATAGTACACTTTAGAACGGGACGATGTGGGCATCGTCCCCTACAAAGTATATTGTTCTATATTAGCTCCCCGATAAACTCCGATTTGTAAACTATTGCGATATATTGAAATATGAATTTATTATGCTAATGTTTAAATTATCTAAAATACTATAGTTATTTTTGTATATTATTCTAAAAATGGAAATTGATGTTGAAAAAAGTCGGCTTTTGCTTTATAATTTAGTAGTAAAAGTGTACTCTTTTCAGGAGGTAATATTATGTCGAAAACATTGAAAAAAGCTTTGGCAATAATCCTTACAATCCTTATGATTGTTCCGACTATGCCTGTAGCATTTGCAGATGAAACTGCAGTTGAAATTGAACATCAGCCAACAAGCGGTGAGCCGTTTGTTAAGCTTACTGATGATGTTGATGCAACATATCAGTGGAGAAGTTTAAACTTAGGCAATGAAATCACAGGTGAAAATGCTGAGGTTTGGACTTCTGGTGAAGAATCAGCAAGCTATAGTGCTGAAAATGGCTGGTCACCGGTTCTCTGGGATAATGGCATGGGTGGTAACCATTTTGTTATTTCCCTTGACAAAGGCCAAAAAATCACTTTGAAGCTTGATGGTATTGCATATACTCTCGGTATCTGGAACGATACTTTGGATATAGGTGCTTATATAGAAAATGCTCGTGGCGATTTGGTAACTTTTGAAGCACCTGAAACAGCTGATTATTATACATATTATTATGGTCCTGCACCGGTGAATATTAAAGCATACAGCGGTGAATACAACTATTCAAATCTTGTTTCTGAAAAAGAAGCTACTCTCAAGAATCCTGTATTCGGTGTAACATATCTTTGTAGAGTAACATTAGCGAATGGTACATTGACTTCTGATTCATTTGAATATGGCTATGCTATTACGCATCAGCCAACAGTTGAAGAGCCTTTCGTTGAGCTTAATGAGGATACAGATGCAACATATCAGTGGAAAACAGTAACAGAAGATAAAATTACAATTGATGATACAGTAGCTAATCCATCTGCTTATGTTACTAAAACAAATTATGATGCTGCAACCGGATGGAATGGTGATTTTTGTTTTAATGATGAAACAAGTGCAATTTTCTTTGGTGTCAACTTAAAGAAAGGTCAGAAAATCTACGCTGACTTTGGTGAGGCTGTTTCCGGTGAAATCGGTATTTGGGACTATAGTGTTAATGAAGGTGCCTTTGATGAAAATGGTACAGAAGACGGTAAAATCGAATTTACTGCTCTTTGGGACGGATATTTCGAATTTTACGCTAATAATGTTGATAGTGAAACACGAGTTAAAGCAACTACAGACGGATATAAATATGAAAACATTGAAAATGCAACAGAAGCTCGTTATATATCTACAGAAGAGCTTGTATTTGCCTGTGAAATAACATTTGCAGATGGCACAACAGAAATGTCAGAAACATTCTCCGGAGCACATGAGCATCATTATGAGTCAGTAGTAACCGAATATACATGTACAGAAAACGGATACACAACACATACTTGTTCTTGTGGTGATGCATATACAGATTCCATAACACTTGCAAGGCATAATATTGAACAGGCTGAAGCAAAAGCTCCAACATGTACTGAACCGGGTCATGAAGCATACGAATATTGCTCAAAATGTGAATTGTCAACACGCGTAGAAATTCCTGCACTTGGTCATACAGAAGAAACACTTGCTGCAGTTGAACCAACTTGTACAGAAACAGGTCTTACAGAAGGTAAGAAGTGTACAGTTTGTAATGAAATAACAGTAGAACAGGAAGAAGTTCCTGCAATAGAACATAGTTATACATCTGAAATCACAACACCTGCAACACATACTTCTGAAGGTGTGGAAACATTTACTTGTTCAGTATGTGGTGATACATATACAGAAGTAATTGAAAAGACTCCTGACCATCTCCATGAAGTCGAAGTTACAGCACCAACTTGTACAGAAGATGGTTATACAACATATACTTGTGCTTGCGGTGATACATACACTGCTGATGTAGTTCCTGCAACAGGTCACACAGAAGAAGCACTTGAAGCAGTTGAACCTACTTGTACAGAAACAGGTCTTACAGCAGGTAAGAAATGTTCAGTATGTGATGAAATACTTGAAGAACAGGAAGTGATTCCTGTAACAGGTCATACAGAAGAAACACTTGAAGCACAAGACCCTACTTGTACAGAAACAGGTCTTACAGAGGGTAAAAAGTGTTCAGTTTGTGATGAAATACTTGAAGCACAGGAAGTAGTTCCTACAATAGGTCATACAGAAGAAACACTTGCTGCAGTTCCGGCTACTTGTACAGGAACAGGTCTTACAGAGGGTAAGAAATGTTCAGTTTGTGATGAAATACTGGAAGCACAGGCAGAAATTCCTGCAACAGGTCATACAAACAAGGAAGCAGTAGAAGAAAACAGAGTTGAACCTGATTGTATAACAGCTGGTCATGTTGATAAGGTAGTATACTGCGAAGTTTGTAATGCAGAAGTTTCAAGAACAACAGAAACACTTGAAACAGTTGGTCATGACTATGAAGCAGTAGTAACAGCACCTACTTGTACAGTAGATGGTTATACAACATATACTTGTTCAGTATGTGGCGATACATACAAGGACGATGAAGTTCAGGCAACAGACCACATTCCTGCAGAAGCAGTAGAGGAAATTATAACTCCTGCTACTTGTGTAGCAACAGGTAGTGCTGATATGGTAGTTTATTGTTCATCTTGTAATGAAAAGCTTTCAAGTGAAACAGTAACTCTTGAAGCACTTGGTCACACACAGGAAGTGGTAGAAGAAAACCGCATTAACCCAACTTGTACAATAAGTGGTAGCGTTGAACAGGTAGTTCGTTGCAAGGTTTGTCATGAAGAATTTTCAAGAAGAACAGAAATTATTCTTGCAACAGGACATAAGAATAAAGAAGCGGTAGTAGATGAATATATCAGTGAACCTACTTGTACAGAATACGGTAAAGCAAAAATGGTAATAGGTTGTGAAAACTGTGATTATATAGTTGCGGAATTTGAACAAAACCTCCTTCCTACAGGACACAAGTATGATGCAGTAGTAACAGCTCCAACTTGTATCGAAGGTGGCTACACAACATACACTTGCTCAGCTTGTGGTGATACATACAAAGGTGACGAAGTTCCTGCAACAGGTCACACAGAAGAAATATTTGAAGCGGTTGAACCAACTTGCACAGAAACAGGTCTTACAGTAGGTAAGAAATGTTCAGTATGTGATGAAATCCTTGAAGAACAGGAAGTGGTTCCTGCAACAGGTCACACAAACAAAGAGGCAGTAGAAGAAAACAGAGTCGAACCTACTTGTACAACAAATGGTTCTGTTGATAAGGTAGTGTACTGTGAAGTTTGTAACACAGAGGTTTCAAGAACACCGGAAACACTCGAAACAATTGACCACATCTATGATTCAGTAGTAACAGAACCAACATGTACAGAAGGTGGTTACACAACATATACATGTTCAGTATGTGGTGATACATACGATGGCGACGAAGTTCCGGCACTCGGTCACACTCCTGAAAATGCAGTAGAAGAAAATAAAATTGAACCTACTTGTACAGAAGACGGTAGTGTTGAAATAGTTGTATATTGTGCAGTTTGTGATACTGAGATTTCAAGAACACCGGAAATACTCGAAAAAACAGGTCACACTCCTGAAAATGCAGTAGAGGAAAATAAAGTTGAACCTACTTGTACAGAAGACGGTAGTGTTGATATAGTAGTTTACTGTGCAACTTGTGATGCAGAAATCTCAAGAGATACTGAAGTTATCACAAAGACAGGACATACACCTGCAGAAGAAGTAGAGGAAAATTATGTTGCTCCTACTTGTACAGTTGACGGTAGTGTTGACATAGTTGTATACTGTGCAACTTGCGATGCAGAGCTTTCAAGAGAAAATGATGTTATTGCTAAGACAGGTCATACTCCTTCAGCTCCGGTTGATGAAAACTATGTTGCACCTACTTGTACAGAAACAGGTAGCAAGGATGTTGTAGTTTATTGTTCAGTTTGCGATGCTGAAATCAGTCGTGATACAGTGGAAGTTGAAACAGCAGCTCATCCTGATGAAGAAAATGACGGTTGGTGTGATGAATGTGGAGTACAATATTGTGACCATGCATGTCATCAGACAGGTTTCGCAAAGATACTTTATGTAATCGTTCTTATTTTCCAGATGTTCTTCGGTGTAAATCAGTACTGTGATTGTGGCGTAGCACATTATTAATAATTTAATACACAACAATAGGGCGGGGCGTTGACCCTGCCCTTAATTTGTATGTTTATATGAGGTAATCAAATGAGCCGTGAAATTAAAATCACAATAATACGTAGTAACAGAAAAACACTTTCCATTGAGTTAAAGCCCAATGAAATTATTGCCCGTGCACCTTCCCGTATGAAAGAAAAAGAGATATTCAAGTTTATTGATTCAAAGAAATCATGGATAGATAAACATTTCGCAAAGCTTAACGAAAGACAAAAGGCTTTAGACAATTTAAAGCCTTTCACACAAGAAGAAATAAAGCAATTCACAGCCAGGGCTAAAATTGAAATTTCCCAAAGAGTAGAATTTTATGCTAATCAAATGGGAGTAACATACAATAAAATTACTATCAGATGTCAGCACACCCGTTGGGGCAGTTGTTCATCAAAAGGCAACCTGAATTTCAACTGTCTTTTAGTGTTGTTGCCAAGTGAAATCATTGATAGTGTTGTTGTGCATGAATTGTGTCATATAAAGCAAATGAATCATTCAGCACGATTTTACGCAGAAATTGACAAGGTTTTTCCAAATTATAAGCAATGCCATTTATGGTTAAAACAAAATGGCGCTTTCTATCTTAACCGCATTAGAAAAAAAGAAGGGTGATAAGAGGCGCACTCCGTAAGGGAGAGCGCCTCAGTTTTATTCGCCAAAGGCGAGTTTTATTGCTTCGTAGTTATATTTAAACTAAAGTTAAAGTGATATTGCCTTCGGCAGTTTATGGACGGATAAAATATCACTAAAACCGTAAGGTTTTAATATCACTTTTGCCGTAAGGCAAAAATATCACTGCAAACGATAGTTTGCAATATAACTTAACTTACCTTATTTTTGCACCTATGAGTATTCACAGAATATAATGAATACAGGAGGTGCTGTATGGATAATTTTGTCATAATGGCGCTCATAGCAACACTTGGTACTTGGTTGTTAACGGCTTTGGGTGCTGCTAATGTTGTCTTTTTTACATCACTTAATGAGAAAATATTAAATTTTATGCTGGGATTTGCATCGGGAGTAATGATTGCGGCAAGTTTCTGGTCATTGCTTCAACCCGCAATTGAACGAGCAGAGACAATATCACAAATACCTGCATACATTGTGGTCACTATAGGATTTTTGTCAGGTGCAATCTTTATATGGGCATCGGATAAAGTCATTTCGTATGCAAGAGAAAAAACAAACAATGCGAAGAATAATGAACGATTCAATCGAATCATTATGCTTGTTTTGTCAATTACTCTTCATAATATTCCCGAGGGTTTGGCTGTGGGGGTGGCTTTTGGTGCGTTACAGGAAGGATTTACATCGGAAAAATTAATGGGAGCAGTTTCAGTAGCATTAGGAATAGGTCTTCAGAATTTACCTGAAGGCGCGGCCGTATCGATTCCGTTGAGAAGAGAAGGCTATTCAAGAAAAAAGAGCTTCTTTTTAGGTCAGGCGTCAGGAATGGTAGAGCCGATTGCAGGTGTAATAGGTGCTTTGTTGGTGATATATGTAGAAACAATTCTACCGTATGCTCTGTCATTTGCAGCAGGAGCAATGATATTAGTTGCAGTACATGAACTAATCCCTGAATGTCAACAAAATCAAAAGGAACAGCCATATTTCGCAACAATGGGTATTATCTTCGGCTTCGCAGTAATGATGCTGCTTGATGTAATGTTGGGTTAATAACTATTACTATCATTGATAAAAGGTAGGGCGGGGTGTTGACTCCGCCGATGTTATTTAATATGTAACTAAAATAGAAAATATAGCCTTGTAGGGACAAGTCTCCGTGCCTGTCCGTTTTCAAAAAACAGACAAAAGTAGGGGACGATGCCTACATCGTCCCGTTTGCAGTTTGTATATTACTTGTCGAGAGTTTTATAATCATTTGCAGATATAGAATAATAGGCAATATCTGTAATTATTCCGCCAAGATTTCCTTGTGGTAAGATTGCATGCAATTCAAATCCCAACTTTTCTGCAAGATTTCTTGAACTTTGATTATTAGCAGAAATTTGAGCACTTATCCTTGTAAAGATAAGAGCTTCAAAGCAATATTTTAAAACTGCATTTCCTGCTTCAAAAGCATAACCTTGATGCCAATATGTAGGGTCTATATACCAAGCAATTTCACCTACTTTATTTTCAACAACTGAATAAATACCAATATCACCAATAAATGTACCATCATAAAGAGTGATTCCCCATGTGGTATTTCCTTTTATTCTGTCAATATGCTGTGAAAGTTGTTTTTTATTGTGGGGCATATACGGTCCACTGTATTTTTCGATTTCGGGTTTTAACAGATAATTCAGATTTCTTGCATCAGTCTTTTTAATATCTCTTAAAACCAAACGTTCTGTTTTAATAGTTTGTGCTGCCATAATTACCACCATCAAATTATTATTTAATAAATTAATTATAGCATGTTTAAAGAGAAATTACAAATTACATAACAATTCTATATTATTCATTAGAGAAGCGACTTCATTATTCAATCTTCATTTAGAAAAGTCGCAAGAAAATGAATAGTGAAGAGTGAATAATACAAAAAGAAAAAAGTCACACTATCGTGCAACTTTTCTTTTTTGGCTGGGGTGGCAGGATTCGAACCTACGAATGCAGCAGTCAAAGTGCTGTGTCTTACCGCTTGACGACACCCCAATATTTAATTGTGTTTGATACTCAAAACTCCGTCAATATTTTGACGGAGTTCTAAGTTAGTGGGGTGGATAATCGGATTCGAACCGATGGTCTCCAGTGCCACAAACTGGCGCTTTAACCAACTAAGCTATACCCACCATATATATCAGCGCACAAAGGCCAATAATCAAAAATATTAACTTTATGCGCTGTGGCACGCTGAAAGGGATTCGAACCCCCGACCCTCTGCTTAGAAGGCAGATGCTCTATCCAACTGAGCTATCAGCGCTGGAGCGGGTGATGGGAATCGAACCCACACGACCAGCTTGGAAGGCTGGGATTCTACCATTGAACTACACCCGCATTTCAAATGCTTGATTATTTTATCACAACCGATTATCTTTGTCAAGAACTTTTTTCTCTAAAAGTAACACTTTTTCAATAATTTTATTTTCTTTCTGTCCGTTATTTTACACATAGTGTTGTTTACAAAATTCTCATAAAATGATAGAATAATAAACAAAGTAAAAATCCATTACAAGGAGAATTATTATGGATAAAAACAAACTTGCAAAAACTCCTCCCATGGGTTGGAATAGCTGGGACTGTTATGGTGCAGCTGTAAACGAAGAACAACTTTTAGGTAATGCAGAATATATGGCAAAATATCTTAAAGACTATGGTTGGCAGTATGTTGTCTGCGACATTCAATGGTATGAGCCAAAAGCAAAGAATAATGACTACAATAATTTTACTGAGCTTTGTATGGACGAGTATTCTCGTCTTATTCCTGCTGAAAATCGTTTTCCATCATCAGCAAATGGTAAGGGTTTTAAACCTATCGCTGATAAAATTCACGATATGGGACTTAAATTCGGTATTCATATAATGCGTGGTATTCCTCGTCAGGCAGTACATAGAAATACACCGATTTTAGGAACTGACAAAACTGCTCGTCAGGTTGCTCATCATTTCTCCGTTTGCCCTTGGAATACAGATATGTACGGAATGTACAACTGTGAGGGTGCGCAGGCTTACTATGACTCAATATTCCAGATGTATGCCCAGTGGGGAATCGACTTTGTAAAGGTTGACGACATCTGTGTTACAGAATTCAGAAAATGGGACAATCCATATTCAGCTCGTGAAGAAGTTGAAATGATTAGAAAGGCAATTGATAAAACAGGTAGAGAAATAGTATTGAGTCTTTCTCCCGGTCCTGCTGAATTGTCAGTTGCTGACCATTTGTGCGAATATGCAAACATGTGGCGTCTTACAGGTGACTTCTGGGATTGGTGGGACAAGCTTTATGAAATGTTCGACAAGTGCGAAAAATGGGCACCTTTCGTAAAAGAAGGCTGTTGGCCTGACTGCGATATGTTGCCTCTTGGTAATCTTTCACGAAACGGTACTTGTCACGGTCCACAGGACAGATATACTCAGTTTACAAAAGACGAACAAATCACATTAATGACACTCTGGTCAATCTTCCGTTCACCATTAATGTTTGGTGGTGAAATGAGAAATAATGACGATTGGACATTGTCACTTATGACAAATGAAGAAATCATTGATGTAAACCAGAATTCACATAATGGTAAACAGGCATACCGTGACGAAAACACAGTTATCTGGACTGCTACAGCTTCTGATAATAAGCTATTGATTGCTGTTTTCAATGTTTCTGACAAAGAAAATGAAATTACTGTTGATTTATCTGACTTTGATTTGTCAGGAAATTACATTCTCCGTGATTTATGGAAGAAAGAAAGTGTTGCAGAAATAAAATATAACTTTACTTGTAATGTAAATTCTCACGGAGCAAAAATTTATAAATTAATCTAAAGGGGCAAAAAATATGCTCAACATTATAACAGGGCGAACAGGTAGTGGCAAAACACGACTTATCCGCCAAAAGGCTAAAGAATTAGCAGAAAATTATACCGAAAAAGCTATAATAATCGTACCTGAACAGTTTTCATTTGAAACCGAAAAGGGAATGCTGCAGCTTTTAGGTAACGAAAAAATTAATAATGTTGAAATACTCAGCTTTTCTCGTATTGCAGAAAGGCTTTTGTCCCAATACGGAAAATTAGATAAAAAGATGGCGGATGACGGTATTCGTGCGGTGCTTATGAGCCGTGCTATTGAAACTCTTGAGGATAAGCTTACCGTTTATAACCGCTACAAGAAATTTCCACAGCTCATTGATGATATTCTCAATTTTCATCGTGAAATGAAAAAATGTGGAGTTTCAAATGATAGCCTTGCTAAGTATTCTGCACTTGTAAAAAAAGCAACCTTTTCATCAAAACTTTCTGAATTGTCACAGATTTTTACCTGTTATGATGCTTTTATGTCAAGGAGCTTCAGCGATAGCAGTACATATCTTGATATGCTTTACGAGCTTCTATGGGATGTGGATTATTTCAAGGGAAAAACTGTGTTTATAGATGCTTTTTCAGGCTTTTCCGGTCAGGAATATAACATAATTGAACAGATAATGCGACAAGCAGATGATGTGTTTGTTACATTTTGTTGCGATACATCAAGAAATAACAAAAGATATGAATTGTTCTATAATGCTAATGTTGAAATTAAAAAGCTAAAAAGCATTGCTAATAAAATCAATGTGAAAATAGCACCTGAAAAAGTATTGTTTTCTAAAAAAGAGTTCAAAAAAGAACCGCTCAACTTCCTTGAGGAAAACATTTTTTCTTCACAATCAAAAATTTACAATGAAAATGCAGAGGCAATTACTGTGATTCCTTGCAGAACAAAAACCGAGGAGTGTCAGGTAGTTGCTGCTGAAATAAAACGACTTATCAGGTCTGAAAATCTTCGTTATCGTGATATTGCTGTAATTGTCCGTAATGAAGAAAGTTATAAGAAAGATTTGGCATCTGCTTTCAGAAAATATGAGATTGACTGCTTCCACGATAATCGTCAACCTGTAAATACACAACCACTCATTGTCTTTGTGAAATGTCTTCTTAATATTCTCGTAAAAGGCTTTGATACAGAAACTGTGTTGAGGCTTTTAAAAACTCAGCTCTATGGGTTTGCGGTTGAAGAAATCGGTCTTCTTGAGGACTATTGCCTTATGTGGAAAATAACTCCGTCAATGTGGAAAAAAGAGTGGACGGAAAATCCTGAAGGCTATGGCGTTGATATGGGTAAGGATGCAAGAGAAACACTTGAGAAAATCAATTCTCTTCGTGAAAAAATTGTTGGTCCGATTTTAGCACTTAATAACAGAATAAAGGATTCTGATGGTGAAACCATTTCAGAAGAGCTTTTTGTGTTTTTAAGAAATATCCATGTGGATGATAATTTAAAAAAATTCACTCTGTTTTTAAAAGAAAACGGTGAAACTGATTTAGCACTCGAGCAGGGCAGAATATGGAAAATTCTCACAGAAATTTTTGACGGTCTTTATTCTGCACTTGGTAGCTCTTCAATTACAATTGAAAGATATTCAGAATTGTTCGACATTCTTGTGGCTTCAAAGAATATCGGTGTTATTCCAAATGGTATTGACGAGGTTATTATTGGCGGAGCAGACAGAATCCGAGCATCAGCACCTAAAGCAGTTTTCTTAATGGGCGTGAACAACGGGGTTTTCCCGGGAGAAAGCTCATCAGGTGTGCTTTTCAACGATATTGAAAGATGCGAACTTATTAAAAATGGACTTCCGATAATCAGCAATCTTGAATATAACAGTGTGAGCGAATTGTTCATCGCATACCACGCTGTCACATTGGCAACGGATATGCTTTATATTACATATTCTCAGGTGAGCAGTGATTCATCAGCAATGACTCCGTCTGAAATGGTGAACGAAATTACAAAGATGTTTCCGAATTGCAATGTAAGAAAAGAAAATAATAAAATTGACCGAATTGAAAGCCGAAGCTCAGCCTTTACAGTTATGGCAGGTGAGGCGGTTAGTGGTAGCGTTCTCGGTGAAACCTTGAAGGAATACTTCCGTGAAAATGATGGTGAAAATGAACTTTCAAGAATAGAAAAAGCTGATAATAAAGATTATAAAATTAATAACACAGACCTTGCTACTGACTTTTTTGGCAAGAATATGTATATTTCTGCTTCCAGGGTTGAAAAATTCTACAAATGTCCATTCAGTTATTTCTGTGAATTCGGACTCAAGGCAAAGCCACGAAAAGAGGCAGAGGTTGACGCAGCACTTTCAGGTACACTTATTCACCATGTGCTTGAGGTTTTCCTTACCGAAAATCCAAAATCTGTTCTGAAAAAAATGTCACAAAGTGATATTAGGTCAAAAATCAATGTGATTGTTGACGAGTATATTGAAGAAAATATGGGTGGATATAGCGGTAAAGCTGTAACCTTTACAAGAACAGTTGAATTGTTGAAAGAAAGTGCATATAAGGTTGTTTTACACCTTGTTGAAGAGTTTTCACAATGTGAATTTACTCCTGCCGATTTTGAACTTCGTATCAATAATGACGGACAGATTCCACCTTACGAAATAAATCTTGACAACGGTGGAGTTGTAAAAATTGTAGGTAGTATTGACCGCGTTGATACTTATGAAACCGAAGACAATACCTTTGTGCGCGTAATTGACTATAAAACCGGTGGCAAGAAATTTGAATTGGGTGAAGTATTTTACGGGCTTAATATGCAGATGCTTATCTATCTTTTTGCTATCTGGCAGAATGGTCAGGATTATTATAAAAATGCAACTCCGGCAGGTGTGCTTTATTTTCAGGCAAAGAGTCCCAAGGTAAGCTCTAAAAAGATTACAAGGGATTCAACTCCACATGAGTCAAAGGCAGAATACTTAAATGAACTTAAAATGCATGGTATGGTGCTTAATAATGCCGATGTGGCAGAAACCATGGAGAAGAATTGTGCAGGTGTATTTATTCCTGCAAGCTATGATAAAACAGGTGCTCTTAAGGGTAATATCATTTCATTAAAATCGTTGAGTATATTAAAAGAAAGAGTCAATTCTTCAATTAAAAATATGGCTCAACAGCTTCAGATGGGTAATATCGGAGCATTGCCTGTTGAAAAAGGATGTACATATTGTAATTATAAGGATGTGTGCAAACGCGAGGAAAATGACCCTGTAAGAGAAATGAGCATACCGTCCTTTGATGATGCAATATTAATGTTAAGAGGTGACGAAGATGGCGAGAAAATGGACTGATGCACAAAAACAGGCTATTGAATCAAGAAATGGTACTGTCCTTGTTTCTGCTGCAGCAGGTTCAGGTAAAACTGCCGTCTTGGTTGAGCGTGTAATTGAATATATTACCGATGAAAAAAATCCTGTTGATATTGAAAAGTTGTTGGTGGTAACCTTCACAAAGGCTGCAGCAACCGAGATGAAGGAACGAATTTCAAAGCGTCTTGGTGAGCTGATTTACGAGCAACCTGAAAATCAGTATCTTAAAAGACAGAAAATGTATCTGCCAAATGCTCAGATTTCCACAATGGACAGCTTTTGCAGTAAACTTGTCAAGGAGAACTTTGAAAAAGCAGATGTCGCACCTGATTTTACTATGATGTCGGGTGTTGAGCACGAGATACTGAAGCGTGATGTGGCAGGTGAGGTGTTAGAGGAAATCTATAGTCTTCCTGCAAACGAAACAGACAGTTTTTTAAGGCTTTTCAGCAACGGAAGAAATGATGAGGGACTTATCGGTGCAATTCTTTCCCTTTATGAGTTTGCGATGGCATCACAGAATCCTCTGAATTGGGTTGAAACGGCATTTGCAGACTATTTTGATAAATTACCCATCCATCGGACAAAGTGGGGGGAATATTGCCTTAATCACCTTGCGCAAGTGCTTGATTATATAAGACTCAAAGCAAAGGATATAATAGACGATGCTCCTGAAAACACCAATCTTTCAGGTGCATTCACTAATGATTTGACACCTGTTATTTCATCTGTGGAGCATATTCTTAAAATGATAGAGAATACTCCTGAAAAATGGGATGAAATCAAGGCACATACCGAGAGTGTGAAATTCAATAAAATTCCGACAGTTCCGAAGGATGAAAAGGATTGCTGTTATGATGAGCTTAAAGCTCGTCGTGACAGTATAAAAGGCTATCTTGGTACAGCATCATCAATTCTCATTTGTACTGAAGATGAGTATAGGGAAGATATTGAGTATCTAAGACCCATTATGTCAGTGTTGAAGAAATGTACAGTCAGATTTATGGAGCTTCTGGATGAGAGAAAGCACGAGAACAATACATATTATTTCTCCGATATTCTTCATTTAGCACTGAAAATCCTTGTTGAGTTCAATGATGACGGTACTTATACAAAAACAACTCTTGCCCAAGAGCTTTCTGATAATTTTGCAGAAATTCTTATCGACGAATTTCAGGACACAAACGAAGCGCAGGATACTCTCTTTTCAGTTATTTCCAATAATAATGAAAACAAATTTATGGTTGGTGATGTGAAACAGAGTATTTATCGATTCAGACAGGCTATGCCACAAATTTTTATGGGCTATAAAGATTCCTTTAATGAATTCAGCGGAGATAATTATCCTGCAACTATCGGACTTGATAAAAACTTCAGAAGCCGCGAAGGAATTGTAAAAGGAGTCAATTTCTTCTTTGATTTTCTTATGACACGAAACACCTGTGGAATTGATTATGGTCGTGGTGAACAATTGGCATTTGGCGGCAACTATGACACCACTGATTCGACAGATGTAAGTGTGCATATTATTGATACAGACAATAAAAAGGGTACTGACCTGGTAGCTGAGGCTCGTCATATTGGTGCGATTATCAATGACCTGGTATCATCAGGTGCTCTTGTGGGTAAAAAAGACGAACAACGACCAATTGAGTACAGGGATATCTGTATTCTTATGAAAGCGGTCAAGGATAAAGCCCCTGTTGTTGCTCGTGAGCTTAGCGCTATGGGTATTCCTGCTCATTTCCAGAAGCAGGGAGGCTTTTTTGAAAGCCGAGAAATAGTAACATTGTTGTCAATGTTAAAGATTATCGATAATCCGGTTCAGGACGTACCCCTTGTATCTGTAATGCTTTCCTCATTGTTTCCGTTTACCGAGGATGATTTGGCAAAATACCGTTGTAATGAAAGACATGGTAGTTTTTATAATGTAATCAAAAAGCATTATGATTCAGATGAAAAAATCAAGGATTTTATGGATTTGTTATCCGTTCTTCGTACACTTTCTGTGACCATGGATGTGGGAAGTCTTATACGTCGTGTTCTCGAAATTACATCATATAATAGCATTGTCGGTGCTATGGATAATGGTGAAAAACGAGTTCTTAATATTGAACTTCTTATAAATTATGCAGAAAATTATGAAGCAATGGGTGGTTCAGGACTTTCCGGCTTTATCCGTTATCTTGAAAAAATCCGTAAATATGATAAAAATATCGACGGTGTCAACGAGATTTCAGAAAATGACAATGTTGTACGTATTATGACAATTCATAAGAGTAAGGGTCTTGAATTCCCTGTCGTATTCCTTGCGAATTGCTCATCATCATTTAACAGAACAGATTTCACTAAAGTGAAAATCAATAGAAATTTAGGTGTTGGTACATCACGTTATTTTCCCGATATTCATAAGGATATTACAACCTTACCGGTAAATACCATCAAGCTTTATGATAATGAAGAAGATTCTGCCGAGCAAATCAGAGCTTTGTATGTTGCAATGACTCGTGCAGAGGAAAAATTGTATCTTGTGGGTACAATGTATAATCCGGAAAAGAAAATTGCAGATTTGTATTACAGTTGTTATGGCAATTTTATGGATAATACGGTACCTGTTTTGACTTGCGGAAATTATACGCAGTGGATTTTGCTTGCGATGATGAATCATCCCGCTATGGATTATGATTTTCTGATAAATCGTTGCAAAAGACCTGATAGTCCTCATATTGATTTTGGCGTTTTTGAAAAAATCCAGGATGTGGAGGAAGTTGAACAAGAGGAAGAAGTCTTTGAGTGTGATTATGAAATTCTGGAGACAGTTTCCGACAGACTTTCCTATAAATATCCATATAGCGAAATTGCGGATATACCGGTGAAATATGCCGCATCTGCAGTCAAAAGTGACCAGAATTTCAAGTATCTCGCAAGTGAAAATCCTGCTTTTTATGGTGCAGGTGATTTTACTCCTGCACAAAGAGGCACATTGACACATAAGTTTATGGAAATATGTGATTTTGAAAAGGCATACAATGACCTTGATGAGGAAATTTGTCGTGTTGTGAATGAAAATCTCCTGACACAAAGAGAGGCAGATGCTTTGAAAGTAGACAGTATAAGAGCATTTTTCCAAAGTGATGTATACAAAAGAATCAATAGTGCCGAAAAATATCTTCGTGAGCAGGAGTTTTCAATGTTCATACCCATTTCTCAGGTGAATGAAAATGTGCCTGATATAGCAAAAGGTGAAACCGTAATTGTTCAGGGTATAATAGACGGACTTGTTGTTAATGGAAAATCAGGTGAAATCATTGATTACAAAACCGATAGGGTGGATACAATGGAAGAACTTTGTGAAAGATATAAAGAGCAGATGAGTATATATAAAAAGGCAGCAGAAGAGTGCTTTGGATTGCAAAATATTACAGTAACATTGTATTCTTTCCATCTTTCAAAAGAAATTTCAGTAAAAGTTGAAAAAAACACTTGATTTTTAAGGATTGTTGTGATAAACTTATTAGGCTATGTAAATAAGTACTGAAAGAGGTGACAATTGTCATGAAACAGGGACTCCATCCAGAGTATAACACAGTAACAGTTAAGTGCGCTTGCGGTGCCACATTTGAAACTCGCTCAACAAAGAAAGATTTAAAAGTTGATATCTGCTCAAATTGCCACCCATTCTTCACAGGTAAGCAGAAGCTTGTTGATGCAGGCGGACGTGTTGACAGATTTAACAAACGTTACAATCTCTCAAAATAATTTTAAAAAAACACAATGGTGGTGCTTTTCGGCACCACTTTTTGTTTTCAGGTGATAATTATGCCAAAAGAGTATCGTACAGTAAAAGAATTTAATAGTGACGAATATGTTGTGAAGCGTTCACGATTTATCGGTTATGCAAAGCCTGTCACAACTGTTGAGGAGGCTAATGCCTTTATAGCTGAAATTAAGGCAAAGCATTGGGATGCTACTCATAATGTGTATGCCTATATTCTTCGGGAAGGTGGCATAAAAAGATATTCTGATGACGGTGAGCCACAGGGGACTGCAGGTGTGCCAACACTTGATGTTCTTGAAAAGGAAAATCTTGTTGATGTCTGTGTTGTTGTGACAAGATATTTTGGCGGAATACTCCTTGGTGGCGGTGGACTTGTCCGTGCATATTCTCATAGTGCTAAAATCGGTGTCGACAGTGCAAAAATCATAACTATGGCACATTGTGTTGATTTGGCAGTCGAGTGTGATTATACATTCTACGGAAAACTCAGTGATTTTCTTTCACGTGAAGAAACTGTAATTATCGATACTGAATATACAGATAATGTTAAAGTAACCTTCAGAATAAAAGGTGAAAATAAAGATAATATCAATGCAAAATTAACAGAACTCAGCTACGGAAAGGTTTTTTCGACGGTTGTTTCAGAAAGATTTTGTGAATTTTAAAAATTTCTGAAAAAAATAAAGGAATTTTGCATTTTTTTGCGTATATAGAATTAGAAGGACTTTTTTAGAGACCAAAAAGGTGGTGTTTGAATGACCGTAAGAGAAAAAATTGAAGAACGAGAAAAAGCGTTGTTGTCAGAAAAGGCATGTCTTTGTGTGAACACAAAAGGCAGAATCAACTTTGAAGAAAAATGTCCGTTAAGAACTGATTTTCAGCGTGACAGGGACAGAATTGTACATTCAAATTCCTTCCGTCGTTTAAAACATAAAACTCAGGTTTTCTTATCTCCTGAGGGTGACCACTACAGAACAAGACTTACTCACACTCTTGAGGTTTCTCAGATTGCACGAACAATTGCAAATGGTCTTTTCCTTAATGAGGATTTAACCGAGGCTATTGCCCTCGGACACGATTTAGGGCATACACCGTTCGGACATGCAGGGGAGAGAGCTTTGGACTCTGTTGTTGAAGGTGGTTTTCGACATTATGACCAGAGTCTTCGTGTAGTTGACCGACTTGAGAAAAGTGGTAAAGGACTCAACCTTACTTATGAAGTCCGTGATGGAATTGCCTGTCATACACGAGGTAAGGAAGCTGATACTCTTGAAGGCAGAATAGTAAAGCTTGCCGATAAAATTGCATATATCAATCATGATATTGATGACGCAGTACGGGCGGGTGTTATGAGTGAAGAGGATATTCCTCTTGCAATCCGTAAGGAATTGGGCTTCAGAAAGGCTGCAAGAATCAACACAATGGTTCTTGATGTGGTAGAAAACAGTATTGATGATATTGTCTTTTCCGATAGAGTGCAGCAACCCTTTGACGAGCTTCATTCCTTTATGTTTGATAAGGTTTATACAAATCCTGTGTGTAAGGGTGAGGAAACAAAAGCTATTGACCTGATTCTTCGTCTTTATGATTATTTTATGAAATATCCTGACAGAATACCAAAGGCGTATCACTACATAATCGAGAGTGAAGGCGAAAGTCGTGCTGTCTGTGATTACATTGCAGGAATGAGTGACCGTTATCTTATTGCAGTATATAAAAAAATCTTCATTCCCGATTCGTGGGTTGATATTGGAATTGAGGAGGGATAATATTGGCATTGTCAGATGATTTTTTAACCGAACTTCGTAACCGTGCCGATATAGAAACTACCATTTCCTCTTATGTCAACTTAAAACGAGCAGGAAGAATAAGCAAAGGACTTTGTCCGTTCCATGGTGAAAAAACTGCATCATTTACCGTCTATCCCGATACACAGTCATATTATTGTTTCGGTTGCGGTAATGGTGGTGATGTGATTACATTTATAAAAAATATCGAAAATCTTGATTATATCGATGCTGTTAAATTTCTCGCGGACCGAGTAGGTCTCGATGTTCCGGATGAAAATAATTATGATAGCACAATGAATAAACGCAGACTCCGTATGCTGGAGGCTAATCGAGAAGCAGCAAGATTTTTCCATAATTGCCTTGGTAAAAAAGAAGGCGAGATTGGATATAGATATTTTAAGGGACGAGGATTGAGTGACGAAACTATCCGTAAATTTGGATTGGGTTTTGCCCCTGACTCTTTTAATGCACTGACAAATTATCTTATTGGTAAGGGATTTACAAAGGATGAGCTTGTTTTTGCCAATCTTGCAAGACGCTCACAGAAAAATCCTAATAATATCTATGACAATTTCCGTAATCGTGTAATGTTCCCGATTATTGATGTTAAGGGTAATGTAATTGCTTTTGGCGGAAGAGTTATGGATGACTCAAAACCAAAATATCTTAATACATCGGACACATTGGTTTATAAAAAGAGTATGGGTGTTTTTGCACTTAATCTTGCAAAGAAAAGTGGTAAGGACAGTTTGCTTCTTTGCGAAGGATATATGGATGTTATCGCACTCCATCAGGCTGGGTTTACAAATGCAGTTGCAGGACTTGGTACTGCACTGACAAGTGACCAGGCAAATCTGCTTTCCCGTTATGCTTCGGAGATTTTAATTGCTTATGACGCTGACGAAGCAGGGCAGAAGGCAGCGGCAAGAGCCTTGACCATATTCAAGAAAACAACTGCAAAAATCAAGGTGTTACGATTAAGTGGTGGTAAGGACCCTGACGAAATAATCAAAAATTATGGTGTTGAAAAAATGAAATCCATAATTACGGGTGCGGCCAACGAAATTGAATTCGCTCTTCTTCGTGAGCACAGCAAATACGACTTGGCAAGTGATGACGGAAAGCGTCAGTATCTTCAATCGGCAATTCAGATTCTTTCAACTGTTGGTGCAATCGAGCTTGAAATTTATGCTTCAAGAATTGCAAACGAATTATCCGTTGCAAAAGAGGTTGTTATTTCTGAGGCAAAACGACAAGCAAGAAGGAATACAGCTGTACAACAGAAAAAAGAATTTACTCAGATACAAAAACAGGAAGACATTCTGGACAAGCTTAATACTCAACGCAAAAGTTTTTATCGCGGAGCAAAAGCTGAAGAAATGCTCATAGCCATCGTTATGGCAAACCCTGAATTTTTAAAGGACATAGATGAGAAACTTTCTTCAGAAGATTTTGTTACGGATTTTAACGGAAGAATTTATAAAACTGTTACTGACAGACTTCGTCAGGGCAAGTCGGCAGAGATTTCATTTCTCTATGGTGAGCTTACTGAGGACGAATTGAGTGCAGTTGCAAAAATTCAGACTATGTCCCACACGCTGAAAAACACTTTTGAAGAGTGTGAAGATTGTATAAGTGTCATACTGGGTGAAAAAAATAAAAAAAGTCTTCAGAATATATCTGCAGATGGTATCAGTGATGAAGATTTTTTAAAGTTTTTTAAATAATTTCTATGGAAGTGAAGGAGAAAACAATGGAAAATATTGATAAGAAATCAGCCTTAAAAGCCTTGGTTGAAAAGGGTAAGGCAGTGGGTAAACTTACAACTCAGGAAATTGATAACGCAATTCTTGAACTTGATATTGAAATCGAAGAGCTCGACAAGCTTTATGAGCTTATTGAAACAAATAATATTGAGCTTATTGACGACCTTGGTGATATGGCAAGAGATGCAATCACTGATGAAACTGATATGGCAAAAAGTGATGATGGCGGATTGGGTGACAGTAAGACTCTTGTTATGGATGACCCGGTAAGAGTGTACCTTAAGGAAATCGGTCGTGTTCCACTTCTCACATCAGAAGAAGAAATCGAACTTGCAATCCGAATTGCCGATGATGACAAAAAGGCAAAACAGCGTCTTGCCGAGGCTAACCTTCGTCTTGTTGTAAGTATTGCAAAACGTTATGTAGGTCGTGGAATGCAGTTCCTTGACCTTATTCAGGAAGGTAATTTAGGTCTTATCAAGGCTGTTGAAAAGTTTGACTACACAAAGGGCTTTAAGTTCTCAACTTATGCTACTTGGTGGATTAGACAGGCTATCACTCGTGCTATTGCTGACCAGGCAAGAACAATCCGTATTCCTGTTCATATGGTTGAAACAATCAATAAGGTTAAAAAGACAAGTAGTCAGCTGCTCCATAAAAATGGCCGTGACCCATCTGCTGAAGAAATTGCAGAAGAGCTTAATATGAGCCCAGATAAGGTTCGTGAAATTCTTCGTCTTGCACAGGAACCTGTTTCACTTGAAACACCGATTGGAGAAGAGGAAGACAGCCATTTAGGTGACTTTATTCCTGATGATGAAGCACTTTCTCCTGCAGATGCAGCATCAATTTCACTTCTTAAGGAACAACTTGCTGAAGTACTTAAGACTCTCACACCTCGTGAAGAAAAGGTTCTTTCACTTCGTTTCGGTCTTGAAGACGGACACCCAAGAACACTTGAAGAAGTTGGTAAGGAATTCAATGTTACCCGTGAGCGTATCCGTCAGATTGAAGCAAAGGCACTTCGTAAGCTTCGTCATCCAAGCAGAAGCAAAAAGCTTCGCGACTTCCTTGATTAATAATTAAATGTTATTGATGTAATTAAAATATTATATAGTTAAAAATGCGGAGTCTTGTGACTCCGCATTTTTCATTTTGTCAAACAAATTATAATTTGTCGGGCTCTTTTAATTATTAAAATGGATATGAATCGTAGGGGACGATGAGTCTCATCTGCCGGTTCGGTCGGTGCTTCTGCTTCGCAGAGGTGTCCACCGGACACCCGCACCCCACATAGTCCCGAAGTCGGTCAATAGCACACTTTAGAACGGGACGATGTGGGCATCGTCCCCTACAAGATATGTTGTTCTATATTAATTCTCCGATAAACTCCGATTTATGAACAAAAAAGAACCAACACATTTTGTGTTGGTTCTT
>JAZSHP010000022.1:0-5607 GCA_045533355.1 Candidatus Fimenecus sp. | reverse complement strand
CTCCCACGATGAACCTTCATTTAAATCTCCGTCACTTGACATTATAAAAATACGATGGTTTGATTTAGCATAACGTGCCGCAATTGCCATACCAACTGCAACAGGAAGTCCGTGACCAAGTGAACCTGTTGAAAACTCAACACCAGGTACTTTATGGCTGATATGCCCCATAAGTTTTCCATCATCACAATAATATTTTGAAAGCCATTCAGAAGGGAAGAAACCTTTCTGTGCCAAAGCCGAATAAACTCCCGCTGCCGCATGACCTTTACTTAAAATAAATCTGTCACGATTTGGGTCTTTGGGATTTTTAGGGTCAACATTTAAGATTTTTTCATAAAGCACAGCTACAATATCAGCCATAGAAAGCATACTTCCTACATGACCGCTTTTAGCCGCATTTGTCATCTTAACAGAATCAATTCTTATCTGTTTTGCAATTTCTCTACATTTTTCCATATATAACACTACCTTTCTTTATTTACATTCCCATTCATAGTGATTCCACCATCACACGGAATTATTGTACCATTTAAATATGCTCCTTCGTCAGAGGCTAAAAAACAAGCAAGATTAGCAACATCCTCAGGTTTTCCCCAACGACGAAGAGGAGTTATTTGCTTTAAGAAAAAATCATTATCAAAATTTGGGTCATTTAAGTTGCTTTCTTTGACCATAGCCGTCTCAATCGCCGCAGGAGCAATACAGTTTGTACGGATATTATATTTCCCATAATCAACTGCCATACTGCGTGTCAGCGTTACTGTAGCCCCTTTTGTTGCAGTATATGCCGCACTGCACGGAATACCCACAACGCCTGCACTTGATGCAGTGTTTATAATAGAACCACCTTTTTTCTTCATCATTTTAATTGCATATTTTGAGCAATAATACACACCGTTTAAATTAATCGAAAGCACTTTGTGCCATATGTCTGATTGAACCTCATCGATACAAGTGTCTTTCCCGCCTAAGAATACTGATGCATTATTGTATAACACATCAATCTCCCCATATCTTTCTTCAATCTTGTCAAAAGCTGCTTTAACTGATTCCTCGTTTGATATATCAGTTTTAATAAACCATACTTTCTGTCCTTTTTGTACAAGCTCTTTTTCAAGCTTTATCCCTGCTGTTTCATTAACATCAAGCATTATAACTTCAGCACCATGATCAGTAAATATTCTTGTTCCCGATTCACCTATTCCCGAGGCACCTCCTGTTATTACTGCAATTTTTCCATCTAACCTCATTTATACCCCTCTTTTCAATTAATCTCTATTCTACTCCGAATCCGGAACTTCCGTGTCAGCAACTTCCATTATCCAGTTTCTAAGCCACTCATCACCTTCAAAACCTGCACCCATAACGGAATTTGCCTCAAATATCAAGCCTTCAACTTTTCCTTCTTTCATAAGCCTCAGTCCTACTTCGCATTGATGCTTCATTTTGTCAAGCTCAATAGGGTGGTAGTTGCGAAAGTCATATAGATAAACTCCAAGCATTTTTTTCTGCTTCGGAAACATTTTGCTTGCCTTTTCAAAATTTTCTTCAAGATTTACAAGCTCATCTGAATCCCATGTCCAAAAAGAAATACCATCAAGCTCTTTAAATGCATCAGGATTGACATTTTTTAGTTCATAAAAGTAAAGCACGGCATTAAGTTCCAGTGGTTTTTTTGCTTTACTCAAATCTTTTTTTATTGTTTGTATAGACTCCTGAATTTTCTTAGTCTTAAGTGGCTCAGGATAATCATTGAACATCGCATTGAAATCATCCATTGATGCACCAATGACATTATCATACTTATCTGCAAGGCTCACTATAAATTCATTATCAATTTTATTCAGTCCGCCGCTTGAGCCGATTGACCACATAATTTTATTCATCGGCTTAAATGTAAACATAAGATAATCAGCAGCACTTGTAAAAGGAGGCGGAGCAACAGCCATGAGCATATTTGAAAGCCCGAGATAAAACGCACCTTCTGCAGGAGTTATGTTTGAGCCATAAGACTTCTTCCCTTCAGGGTCTTTAAACCTACCTAAATATTGGTCATCATAATGTGTCGGATGTACTCCGAACAACCAAAATTTATCTATCGCTCTCATCACTTCACCTCTTCCCTTCTATCTTTTTGCTTCCATTGTTTTTTATCCATTCTCTTAAGTAGCTGTCTGTTTCGAACCCTACACCCATTACAGTATTTGATGAAAATACCATACCATCTGCTCTTCCTGTAGATATTACATTCACGCCATAACCAAGTATAAAATCAAGAAGCTGAAGAGGAACAGGTCTGTAGTTTTTAAAATCGAAAAGCGAAACACCAAGCATTTTTTTATGACTTGGAAATCTTTCTTCAATTTTTTCAAAATACTCATGAACAAAAGGAATCTCATCAGAATCTTCAATCCAAAAAACTATTCCGTCCGTTTTTTCCAAAAGCTTGTCTGATATTATATCGAGTTCATGAGCATAGCAAGAAACATAAAGCGGTATATCTTCCGTATTTTTACGCATTTCACTTATAAGCTCTTTTGCAAGCTCTGTTCTTTTTGGCTCCTCTTCATTTCTGTATTTACCGAAAATGTCCCCTATAAACCCTGCACAAATATTGTTGTGAGTAGATTTTACATTCTTTAAATAAGCTTCTTCTGTTCCAATTCTGTACCCATCTTTCCCACAGACAGACCACATAATATTATCGCACGGGGCAAATGTATAAAGATAATCTGACGCCTCAAAGCTTTTAGGTGCGGGCTCACCATCACACATCCCCATTATGATATTGCTAAGTCCCAAATAATATAATGCTTCAGCAGGAGTGACTTTTGAGCCGTTTCGTTTTGCGCCGAGAGGAAACCCGAATTTTCCTATTTCCATATCATCTGCACCTTTTTTAAAGGCATATAGCCATAATTTATTTTTGATTTCCACAAACCTCTCCTCCTTTGATTTACGAAACAATAACCGCCATATTAATCTGTCCTGATTCTCCTAAATAATATATGGTATCACCATTTTGTATATCTGCTGTAGTTGCAACTTTGAATCTTAATTTATTGTTTTGTGTTTCTGAATCATAGCTAACTATAAAATATCCTGACTGATTAAAATACATAGCCTCTCCATCAGCAAAATATACCCTTGTACCTGCAACAGACTCTATAATGCCACTTTGGAATGTATCGTTCCATGTTGTGTAATCTCCTGAAAGTATTGCATCAACGCTTTCCAAATAAATCTGACTGTTTGAAAATTTGATTTCATCGTAGAAGTTAATTAAAGAATAAAGCGGAATTTTATTTGCCTCTTGCACACTTGTATTATATTTTTTAACACCGTCTGAGAGAATTTCAAGGCTTACACATTCTTCTCCTTTTTCGTTTATTGCCAACTCTTTTCCGATTACTATTCCTTTTCTTGAGTAATAACTTCCGATTTTATTAACTCCTCCTGTAATCAATGCAATTTCGGGATATTCCGTTCTTCCCTGTGAATAGAATGCAATTTTTACGCCTTCTCCTTCTGTTTGTCTTCCGTGAAGTTCCATCCATGTTATAAATCTTGCTTTAAATCCTTCATCGTCTTCATAAACCGCAATAATTTTAGAACCTGTGAAATATATTCTTTTATTGTTTACCGTTGCCCTTGCAATCAATCCGCTATAGCTGTCAAAAGTTGAAACTTCAGCTATTGCCTCTTCTCCATACCCTTCAAACCATTTAGGTCTCGAAATAGCTTTTATCACAGTTGGATAGTTTTTATCAATTTTAAAATAATATATTCCTTTTCCTTCAATATCCTTGACCTTTTCCTCAAGTTCCTTTGTTGTTATATCAGCAAAATCAGTCTTTTCTGTAAATTCATACATATTTTCTGTTAAGTCGCTCCCTATAACAATAAGTCTTATTTCTCCTTTTTCACCAAATATATCTGTGTTAAATCCTGTTACTATACCATAAAATTCAACATAATTATCCTTTGTCGAAGAAACATAAGAAACCTTGCCATTAGGTGCAAAATATGCCATCACTTCAGTTCCTAAAACATCGTTATATAAATTCTTTTTAAATGTTTTTCCATCTTTAGAAAAATAAGTATCTTTTTCTTTCATATAAACATTTCCACCAAGCTGAATACGTTTGCCTGATTCATTTATACTTGTCAATGTTTCATAAACTCTCTTTTCAGACAAAACCATAATGATAAAATTACCGTCTATATAGTAATTAAAAACCGATTCTGTCTTTATTTCTGCTTTATCAGAACATCTGTCTCCGATTATATAAACAGATTTTGTATATTGTGATAAATCATTAAACCTTTTCTGATATATGCCTTGATTGTAGTAAAGTATATTTCCGTCAATTTCCGTTATAAGTCCGCCATTTGAAAGTTCCCAACATTCTATATAACTTATTTCTTCATCATACATTACTATTTTCGCAAATTTACCTGTCACTTTTTTAGGAGAAACTGTAGCCTTTCCATTAAATTTCATTATCGCTGAAGGACTGATATCATATTCCTCTTCTTCATAGCCAAGTGTTAGTCGTTTCATATAATTAATTGAATACGAAGCATCTTCATTCATATCACCATTTACCGATGAAATATATCCGTATTTAACACTTGAACCTTTTAACATAAAGATGTTCGTCACTTCTTCATCTTTATTTACCCAAACAGCAACTTTCATATGCTCAAACTCATATAAATCAATCGTTTTCTGCACTTCAAAGGAAACACTTGTTCCTTCTGCAATTATAGTAGGATTATCTTCATATTTATTTTTTATTGCCGAAAGTACCATTGTGTTTTTTTCTAAATTTACACTTGTTATTGTCCCTGTATAAACACTTATGCCAAACTTTTCTGCAAGTAATGAATCATTCTTGGAATTTTCCATAACGGCAATCAAATCACCATCACGAAGGCTGTAGCAAACATCATTGAAGTTATCAAAAACGATATTATGAAATATTGTCACCATCTCATTTTTCGTCAGAATATCATCTTTATAAGTTATAGCCTCTTTTGTAATGCCACAAAGTTCTGCTAAATCAACATAGGCTTGATCATCTGCTCCTTTACCTATCGCAAATTGTTCATATCCTAAAATCTTCACTGCAATTCTGCACAAATCAGCATATCTCACTTCACTTTTGGTATTACATTTTTCTTCAATATAATGAACAATATCAACGCCTGCAATTTTTTCGGCGGCAAAAATGATTTCCTCCCACACAGCAGGTTCATTTCCATTTTCTTGTGTAACACTAGAAGGAGTCAGATTGAGTGCTTTCAATTCATTCAGTTCTGAATTCCCTTGTAGGGCAAATATATTACACGACGAAAGCAACAATATAAATACACACATTAATGCTGTTAATTTTTTCATTTTTCCACCGCCTTTATCATCTCAAATATAACCTTTGCCGCCTGAGCTCTTGTAGCTGTTGCATTTGGCTCAAACGCTCCATTTCCTGTACCATTCATTAATCCCATTTTCTTCAAAGTATAAACTGCATCTTTTGCATATTCTGACACCTGTGCATCGTCTGTAAATAAAGTATCTGTCATTTTAGAATAGCCTTTTTT
>JAZSHP010000026.1:0-6318 GCA_045533355.1 Candidatus Fimenecus sp. | reverse complement strand
GGGTGCTGTGGCTGAACTAGGAGTTTTTCGGGGCAATTTTGCCAAATACATAAATACAGCATTTCCTGATAGAAAAATGTACTTGTTTGATACCTTTGAAGGCTTTGGAGAACAAGAGGCAGCTAAGGAAAAAGATGCAGGTAATGTAAATGATGCATTTATTAATCCTGTAAAAAATACAAGTATTGAATTGGTTATGTCCAAAATGAAATATAAAGATAATATTATTATAAAACAAGGATTTTTCCCTGAGTCTTTAGGTAATGGTTTGGAAGAAAAGTTTGCTTTGGTCTCTCTTGATGTTGATTTTGAAGAATCAACAGTTAGTGGTTTGGAATATTTTTATCCACGTTTGTCAGTTGGTGGATACATTTTTATTCATGATTATAATTATGGATATTATGATAGTGTTATTAAGGCTGTTGACAAGTTTGAAAATAAAACAGGAATATCTTTATGTAAGGTTCCTATTTGTGATGCGGATGGAACTTTAGTTATAACTAAGTAACTTTGATATAAGGAGAAATATACTATGGCGTGGCTGATTTCTGTTATCGTTCCTATATATAATATTGAAGATTATGTTGGAGAATGTATAGAAAGTATTATTAACCAAGAATATAAAAATCTTGATATTATATTAGTTGATGATGGTTCAACAGATTCTAGCGGAGCAATATGTGATGAATATGCCTTGGTAGATAATAGAATAAGAGTTGTACATAAAGAAAATGGTGGTCATACAAGTGCAAGAAAAGCAGGCATTGATATTGCTCAAGGTGATTATATAACATTTGTTGATGGAGACGATTGGCTTGATTTGGATGCATACAAAACCGTTATATCAAAAATAGGTGAATATAATCCGGAAATGATTGCGTTTGGATATAAAAAAATATTTGATAATAAAATATGGTATGTAAATGAATGGCTAGAAGAAACTTATTATACTAAATCTGATATTAAAGCGATAATAGAGCGTTATTATAACGAGAGTGACGTTGCAATAAATATTGTGATACGTTCATCGCTTTGTTGCAAATTATTTAAACCGACAATTATTAGAAGAAATCTTACGAAAATAGATAATAGAATTGTTAATGGTGAAGACGTTGCAACAACAGTTTCTTGTTTAATTGAAACGGAATCAATATTTATTTTGCATGATACACTTTACAATTACAGAGTTAGAAACACATCAATTTCCCATACGCATACAGGCAAAGAGATAACTTCAATAAAATTAATTGCTGAAAGATTACGAGTTGTGTTAACGGAAAATGGTTTTTTGAAAAATAAATCATTTGAAATGTTAGTATTATCATATCTGTTTTTAATGATTTTGTTAACAGATATATCTTGCTTTTTTCATTCATTAAATGAGTTATTCCCGAAATTGAATGTAAATCATAAACTGATTATTTATGGAAGCGATATTTATGGAATGAATCTTAGGAAATTCATTGAAGAAAAGTCTTCTAATTATGTAGTTGATATGATTGATACTACAACTATTGATAAGTTGAACGATTTATCTTCTGACAGTTATGATTGCATTGTCATAGCTATAGCTAATTCACGTTCAGTTATTTCAGTAAAGAATAATCTGATTAAACTTGGCATACCGGAAAATAAAATTATATATTTGGAAAATAAAAATTTAAACAAAGATAGTCTCTATAGGAGCCTTGGTGTATAATTCAGGTTTCGGTTGAGTGTCTGATATAAATATGATAATGCTAAAGAATTTGGAGTGGTAAAATGTCCCCCTATATTTCAATAATAATGGCAGTATATAATAATGAAAAGTATTTTCCAGCTGCGGTAAACAGTATTATAAATCAAACTTTTACTGATTGGGAACTTATTATTGTTGATGATGGCTCTACTGACAGAACGTCACAAATTGCCGATGATTTTTCAAATCAAGATAGTAGAATAAAAGTTATACATCAGGAAAATCAATGGATTTTCAGAAGCTATAATAACGGTTATGCAGCTGCTACAGGCAAATATGTTTTTATTGTAAATTCAGATGATACAATTAATCCTGAGTCTTTACAAAGAATACACGATGTTGCTGAAATTGATGATGCGGATATGATAATGTTCAATCTTCAGTTGTACTATTGTGATAATCAGCAGAACATAACAGACAGATTTTCTAATGAGTCAAACGAAATTAAAGAGGATTTTTCCTATAATTCTGTATACGATATACATAATAACTGGGCGGAATTTTTACAGAAAAAATGGGTTGGACATCAGTGTGTTTATAAAACAGCGTTTGCGCAAAAATTATTATACAGAACGGATACTTATGCAGGTGATGTTTTTTATAATATTGATATTGCAGATGAGTTAAAGGCTGTAGCAGGTACAAGTTATCTTGTGTATAACCATTTTACTTATATTGAAAGTGATTTGAATGCTTCGGTAGGAAAGTATTATGGTTACGAACATGAAATGTTTAATAGCTATTATTTAGAGTATAAGGCTTTGTTTAAAAAATGGTGTGTATGGAATGAACAGGCTAAAAAAGTTTTGACTACAATAAGGTTTCGTAAGTTGACTATAGAATTACAATCGTATCTATCTCAGAATTGTTATTTATCTATTGATGAGAAAATTGAAAAAATAATGACTGATTTATCAGATTGTGTAATATATAATTGTGCAAAGGAAACAGACCGTTTAGAAGAATATGAAAGTAGAGTATTATCGGGATTTCGGGAAATTTTTATAAAAGAAATACCAAGTGATGAGTGTAAATACTACTTTCTATATGAAATGCTTGACAGACTTCTTGCATATGAAAAAGATGAAGAGGATATGGGAATAATACATAAGGCAGTATATAATCCGCTTAATCCGCATAATATCGGCGAAAGATTTTATAAGAAATTGATTGGAGAATAATTTATGAAAATTTATATTTGGGGAACAGGCGTTTATGGTGCAAAAATTATTAATGAACATATAAACATAGATGATGTTGAAGCATTTATTGATAATGATAAAAATAAGAAAGAGTTTATGGGTAAAAAAGTTGTATCTCCCGAATATCTGAAAGATAATTATTATACATGTGTTATTGTAGCAACTATTTATGGTAGAGAAATATACTATCAATGTAAAAACATGGGCATTGACATTAATAAATTTATCTTTATGTTCAATAGTTTTATTTTGGATGATATAAACAGAGATTATTTGTTGGTAGAAAAGGTGCTTGGAAAAAAAGTTGCTGATGATTTAAAACAACAGGGCGACGTAAATATTAAAACTAAACATGTAATACCAAAGTCTCATACATTTTCAAATACGGATAAATTTACAAATAGGTTTATTTCACACAAAGATTATAAAGACGACTATGTAAGAATAAAAACATTTGAAATGATAGCAAATGAAATTAATCTTGCTAAAATTCCAGGACAAACAGCTGAAGTTGGGGTATGTATGGGTGATTTTGCTCAGTATATTAATTATATGTTTCCTGATAAGAAGATATATCTTTTTGATACTTTTGAGGGCTTTGAAAAAGAAGAAGCATCTGCAGAACTAAAAAAAGGATATTGTGATGAATCTTTTATAAAAATGTTTGATAATGTAAGTATTGAAGCAGTTATGAAAAAAATGAGTTATCCAGAAAAAGTAATAGTAAAAAAGGGCTTTTTTCCACAGTCACTTGATGGTTTAGAAGATAATTTTGCGTTTGTGTCTTTAGATGTGGATTTTGAAGAGTCAATGCTGGAAGGATTTAGATATTTTTATCCTCGACTTTCTAATGGTGGGTATATTTTTATTCATGATTATAATTACTGTGATGAGTTGAATCTTAAAGGTGTAAGACGTGCAGTTGAACGTTATGAAGCCGAAATTGGTGAACATTTGCATAAAGTTCCGATATGTGATCAAGGCGGTACTCTTGTAATTTCAAAGTAATGCATAATTAAAAAATACAAATAACAAGGAGCAAAACAATATGAAAAAAATATTGATAGTAGGCGGTGCAGGATATATTGGTGGATATATGACCGATTTATTTATGAATGATGATAATTATCAGGTTACAGTATTCGATAATCTTCTTTACGAAACAAGATATCTAAAAAAATGTGATTTTATTTATGGTGATATCAGAAATTATGATTTGCTTGCTAAAATATTGCCGGATTATGATATTGTCGTATGGCTTGCTGCAATTGTTGGTGATGGTGCTTGTGCAGTTGATCCTCAGCTTACTGAGGAGCTTAATTTCCATAGTGTAAAATGGCTTGTTGATAATTATAAAGGAAAAATCGTATTCATGTCTACATGTTCTGTATATGGTATGAATAATGATTTAATCGATGAAGAAGCTATTCCTAATCCACTTTCTCTTTATGCAAGTACAAAGCTTGAGGCAGAACAGTATATAGTTGCTAATGCAAAGGATTATCTTATTTTCCGTCTTGGAACACTGTATGGAATAAGTGATGAGCATTCCAGACTTAGATTTGACCTTGTGGCAAATATTCTTACACTGAGAGCTGTGACACACCAGCCACTTACGGTATTTGGCGGTGAACAGTGGCGTCCTCTTCTTCATGTAAGAGATGTATCTAATGCAGTAAAGTATTGTCTTGAAAATAATGTTACTGGCTTATATAATCTTTCTGAAAAGAATGTTGTAATTAAGGAGTTAGCTGAAGCAATTGCTAAGATAGTACCTGATACAAACATCACATATCAGGATATGAAATTTGAAGACCAACGAAATTATCATGTGAAAAATGATAAGATAATTGCAACTGGTTGGAAACCATTATGTAATCTTGATGATGGAATTGAGGAAATGAAGGTAGTATTCAGTCAGAACAGAGTAAAGGATATCAATGACCCTGTTTATTCAAATGTTGCATATCTTAAATCTATAAAGGTGGAGTAATAAATATGGAAAATAAGCTTACAATAATAAATGGTGGAGTTGCCGTAGATGATCGTGGCAGCGTACGTTTTGTAAATGATTTTAATTTTGAAGGTGTAAAGCGTTTTTATCAGGTGCAGAATCACAGAAGAGGATTTATAAGAGCGTGGCATGGTCACAATAATGAAGGTAAGTATGTATATGTAACTTCAGGAAGTGCGCTTGTTGCAGCAGTTCCTATGGACGCTGCAGAAGGGGATATATCTGCAGTATCAAAGTATGTGCTTTCTGATGTGTCACCTAAAATATTATATATTCCTGCAGGACATTTCAATGGCTTTATGAGCCTTGAAGAAAATACACGAATTATATTCTTTTCCACTTCAACACTTGCAGAGTCAGCTGGTGATGATATTCGCAAGGCATATGACTGTTGGAATATATGGGAAGAAGATTTCAGATAAGTTAAGGAGAATATAAAATGAAAATTTTGATTTTAGGCAGTACAGGCATGCTTGGAAATGCTGTTGCAGACTATTTTCTTAATAAATCAGAGTATGATGTAGTTACTACATATCGTGATAAGGACTATGCTTTTCACGGCAATGCAATATATTTTGATGCACTTGAAGACGGTTTTTCAAAGCTTCCTACTGATGCTGAATATGTTATAAATTGTATTGGTATAATCAAGCCTTTTATGGCTCAGAGCATTGAAAATGCTATAACTATTAATTCACTTTTCCCGCATAAGCTTGCAAAGTGGTGTGAAGAAAATTCTATGAAGCTTATTCATATAACAACAGATTGTGTTTTTTCAGGATCAAAAGGAAAATATACAGAAAGTGATGCACACGATGCACTTGATGATTACGGAAAAAGCAAGTCATTGGGTGAATGTGCAGATAAGGCAATGGTGCTGAGAACGAGCATTATTGGCGAAGAAATTCATAAAAATGCAAGTTTGATTGCTTGGGCAAAAAGTCAGAAAAATAATACAATAAATGGGTTTGTAAATCATTTCTGGAATGGTGTTACAACAAAGGAATATGCAAAAATATGTGATAAGATTATTTCCGGTAATCTTTATGAAAAGGGATTATATCATGTCTATGCAGCAGATGATGTATCAAAGTATGATATGATGCATTATTTTAATGAGAAATACGATTTGAATCTGACAATCAATGCTTTTGAAGCTGCACAATCATGTGACAGAACTATGAGAACTGAAAAAGAACTCTGTGCGAAACTTAAAATTCCGACTGTAAAACAGATGATAGAGGAGATATAACTTTGAAAAAATTAAAGCTGATGACAATCATTGGGACACGTCCTCATATGATAGGGTGAGCTGAAATAATAAAGAAATGTGATAAGTATTTTGACCATATTCTTGTACATAC
>JAZSHP010000025.1:0-34394 GCA_045533355.1 Candidatus Fimenecus sp. | reverse complement strand
GCAAGACTCCAAATAACAATAACAAGATAATTATGGTTTTAATTATCGGATTTATTGTACTCGGTATTTTAATTGCGATTGTAGGTTTTACAATTGCAGGTAAAGACGACAATACCGAAACAACTACTGACACCATCACTGATGCTGTAGAAATAGAAAATGATGAGAGCGAAAGTGAAGAAGGTTCATCCGTCGATGCCGGAAAGCTTTACAGACCTTCAAAAGACAAATTCTGTAACCAGTACGAGAGATACATAAGTGGTTATTTTGAAGGACAGGGATATGCAAAAATGCGTTTCGGTCCAAGCAAGATAAAATATAATGTAGTAGGTCAGATTGACAATGGCAGTGTTGTAACTGTACAAACAAAGAGCGTTGATGGTTGGACACTTATCTATTATCAGGGACAAGAAGGTTGGGTTAGAACAGACTTTTTATTTGCTAAATATGACGACTGTTTCGGCAAGGCAGTTTCACCTGATAGTAATGATGAAAATTATTGTGCTGTTGTTGATATCAGTGACGAATACGACGGTGAGCCATTGAGAATGAGAGCAGGCCCCGGTAAAAACTATGAACTTATAACAGAAGTGCCAGACGACTCACAGGTAACTGTTTTGGGCACTTCAAACAAAACAGATGATTGGGTTTATATCTCATATAACGGACATTACGGTTGGGTTTTAAGTAAATATATCTTTGAAGAAGTTGGCGTTGGCGATAAACCTGTTTTATATCTTTATCCTGAAAGAATCACAGACATTTCAGTAAAAGTTCAGCTTAACGATATGCGCTTTACCTGTACTTATCCTGAATACAACACAGGATGGTCAGTTACCGCAAGACCTGATGGCACCTTGATTAACAAAGCAGACGGAAAAGAATACTCATATTTATATTGGGAATTAGCCGGTAAGCAGAACTACGATTTTTCAAAGGGATTTGTTGTAAAGGGCTGCGATACAGCAGAATTCCTTCAGGATAAACTCGCTGAAATCGGATTAACACCTAAGGAATATAATGAATTTATTGTATATTGGCTTCCTAAAATGCAAAATAATGAGTACAACCTCATTTCTTTCCAAACTACAGCATATACAGACAATGTGAAATTAGATATTAATCCAAAGCCTGACAGTGTGCTTCGAGTATTCATGGCATATAAGCCTATTGAAAAACCTATTGCTATTCAACCTCAGAATTTTGATAAATTTGAAAGAAAAGGATTCACTGTTGTTGAATGGGGCGGAGCTGAAGTTAAATAAGCTCCATATTTTTAACGAAAAGGAAGTAATTTATGGGATTATTTGATATATTCAAGAAAAAAGAACCTGTGACTGATGAACAGTTGAAATGGGAATATTTATGGGAAAAATGGCGACTTGAAGAAGTGCCTGAGCCATACAATACAATTATGACATATTACAAGGAAATCAAAAAAGAAGGTCATACACGATTTTTTCTTAATATTGCTTTCTGTGGTGAAGTAGAAAAAGCTGTAGATAAAATCGGCAGTTTATTACCTGATATTCTTTGTGAAAACCTTAAAACCGCTTATTCTCATTATGTTATTCTTGTGAACGAAGAAAATCCTGAAACAGAACAGAAAATCCGTGAATGTGACACAGTTTTTGACGAAAACGAAAAGTTGATTCTTGATATTATTCAGGAATATGCTGATACATTGGAGGTATAATCATATGTTCGAAATTAAAAACAAAGAGTTTTATATGGATGGAAATCCTATCAAAATTTATTCAGGTGCTATGCACTATTTCCGTACTGTACCTGAATATTGGGAGGACAGACTTACAAAGTTAAAGCTTGCAGGCTTTAATACAGTTGAAACATACACTTGCTGGAATCTTCACGAGCCAAAACCCGGTGAATTCCATTTTGACGGTATTCTTGATATCGAGCGATTCGTTAAAACTGCACAGAAAGTGGGTCTTTACTGTATTGTAAGACCGGGTCCATATATCTGTGCTGAATGGGACTTTGGCGGTCTTCCTGCTTGGTTACTCAAGGATAAAAATATGCAGATTCGTTGCATGTATCCTGATTTCCTTACTTGCATTGAGCGTTATTACAAGGAGCTTTTAGGCAGACTCAAGCCATTGTTGATGACTAATGGTGGTAATATCATTATGATGCAGGTTGAGAACGAATACGGTTCATACGGTAACGACAAGGATTATCTTCGTTTTGTTGAAAAACTTACTCGTGATTGTGGTATTGATGTTCCCCTTTTCACTTCTGACGGTAGTTGGAAGAATATGCTTTCCGGTGGTTCATTGCCACACATTTATAAGGTTCTTAATTTTGGCTCCCGTGCTAAAACTGCTTTTAATGTTTTTAAGGACTTCCCTAATGATGGTCCTAATATGTGTGGTGAATTCTGGTGCGGTTGGTTTGACCATTGGAGAGACAAACACCACACAAGAAAACCTGAATCAGTTGTAAAAGAAGTTCAGGAATTTGTTGATTGTGGTGCAAGCTTCAATTTCTATATGTTCCACGGTGGTACAAACTTTGGTTTTAATGCCGGTGCTAACCATAACCCCGGCAGTGCTTATGAACCAACTATCACAAGTTATGACTATTGTGCACTTCTTAATGAATGGGGTGATTATACTCCTGCATATCACGCAGTCCGTGACCTTTTACATAAGGCACAGGGACTCACAAAGCAAGAGCTTTTACCTTCTCCAAAGCTTCAGAATATCGGTACAGTACAGCTTACTGAATCTGCAAGTCTTTTTGAAAATATTGATGTAATCGGTGAAAAGCATCGTGTTCCTGTTCCTGAAAGCATGGAATTCTTTGGTCAGAATTTCGGTATGATTTACTATGAAACAGTTATTCGTGGCCATTATGACCCTATTCCATTGATGATTAGAAACGTTCACGATTTTGGCTTTGTTTATGTAGACAACAAGTATAAAAAATTCATCGACAGAACAGTTTATACAAAACCGGGCAAATTCTCAATCGGTTCAATTTTCAAGAAATTCACAAAGAGTGCTCAGGACACAGAGGTTGTTATGATTGGCGCTGTTGACGGTGAAAAGAAAATCGGTCTTCTTGTTGACACAATGGGACGCGTTAACTACGGTGAAAATATGATTGACCGTAAGGGCTTCTCTGACATTTATATAGCAAATCAGCGTCAGATGGGTTATGATGTATGGACTCTTCCTCTTGACAACCTTGAAAAGCTTACATACAAATCAGTTGAAGGCTTCAACAAGGATAAGGGTGCTATGTTCTACAAGGGCACATTCAAGGCTGATTCACAGGCTGACTGTTTTGTTCACCTTGACGGCTTTGACAAGGGCTATGTATGGATTAACGGCTTTAACCTTGGCAGATACTGGAAGGTAGGTCCTCAGAAATCACTTTATCTCCCGGGTTGCCTTTTAAAGGAAGAAAACGAAATTGTTGTTCTTGAAACAATGGGTATGAAGAAGCCTGAAATCAGAATTACAGACAAACATGATTTAGGTTAAGAGGTGTCCGTATGGCTGAAAAATGGGTACAGGTATGGGGTCAGGCTCATTCTGCTCTTTCACATTTTTATTATCCGTCCTGCAAAAAAACTTATAGAACAGTTATTCACTCAGCTATCAGTGGCAGTAAACTCCGACTTGAAATATGCAACAGACCGGGTAAAACTCCTGTTCGAATCGGTGGGATAACTGTTGCAAAATGCGACCAGAACGGAACTTTCATCGGTGGAGTATATAAAACTGTTACAGTAAAATCAAAAGAGTCTTTTACCCTTCCGAAAGACAGTATCATCAGAACTGACCCTGTTGATTTGGAAATCGGTGTTGATGAATATTTCTGTGTCAGTATTTATGTAATAAACGGTGACCTCTGCAGTGGTAATCTTATCGACAACGTTAATCTTATTACTATCAAAGGTGATTACACAAAAATCCCTCATGCGGAAAATCAACCAAGAATAAGAGACAGTGTCCGCAAGGTTGCATCAAGTCTTCTGCGAATGTGCTTCCACAAGCCTATTCCTCTTATCAATACAGTTGAACTGTTGAACGATGAAGATGCAACTTCAATTGTTGTTTTTGGTGACTCAATAAGTCAGCAGGGCTTCTGGACAAATGCTTTTGAAAAAAGAATCCGTGAAAATTTCAAGGGCAGATACACTGTTATCAATCGTTCAATTATGGGTAACCGAACATTAAGAGATTTCAGCAAACGATTCCCCTGCCCCGGACTTTTTGGCATAAGCGGAATCAAGCGTTATGAAAACGATGTTATACGATTCCCTGATGCTGAATATGTTATTTTTGTGCTTGGAACAAACGATTTTCTTCAATACGGCACAATTTCTGCACCTAAAAGTGAAAAACCCACACCGGAAGAAATGCTTGATGCAGTAAAAAGATTATCAAACAGAGCCCACGAAGCAGGAAAAAAATTCATTATTTTGAATGTGCTTCACTTTGGTCACTGTATCGACTCTCGTCCTGAAAAGGACGAAATGGTTCAGAAGTATAACGATTTGCTTATGGAAAACAAATACTATTTTGATATGGTATATGACCAGGCAAGTTTTTGTATTGATGAGGATAAACCAAATTGCTCCAGACTTGAGCTTTTAGGAAAGGACAAGCTTCATCCGAATTATGAGGGTGGTCAGATTGTGGCTAACAATTTCAATTTGAATATATTCAGATAAAAAATTACACAAAAAAATCGCCGAGGAAAAACCTCGGCGATTTCTTTTTTTATTTAATTATTCAGCTACAGGAGCTGCAACAGGGCAGCTATCTGCACAAGCACCACAATCGATGCATGTATCAGCGTCGATTACATAGATGCCGTCGCCTTCAGAAATAGCTTCAACTGGACAATCTGCTGCGCAAGCGCCACATGAGATGCAGTCTTCAGTAATTTTGTATGCCATGTTATGTACCCTCCCTTTATTGGTATATTATCATTGTAGCACAATAAAATGAAAAATCAAGTGTTTTTTACTCAATTCCTTTTAATGCCTCTAATTCCTCTTTTTCCACTCTGATATGTGCGTCTTTAATCAGTTTTACAGAATGGCGATGAATTACAAGCGGAGCAGCATCAGGACGACGGTCAAGACTAATCTTTAACATACCTGTAATAAGGTTATTTTCAACAACTCTACCCTTTCCGTCAGGAGTATCAACAATAGCTCCCACCTTCGGTGTAACACGAAGAAGATGCTCATAAGTTTCCTGTTCGTATTTAAGACAACACATAAGTCTTCCACAGGTACCACTGATTTTTGTTGGGTTAAGGGATAATCCCTGCTCCTTTGCCATTTTAATTGAAACAGGCTGGAAATCAGTTAAAAATGTATTACAACAGAAAGGTCTGCCACAGATACCGAAACCGCCTACCATTCTTGATTCATCACGAACACCAATCTGACGAAGTTCAATTCGTGTTTTAAACGCAGATGCAAGGTCCTTTACCAGCTCACGGAAATCCACTCTGCCATCCGCTGTAAAATAGAAAAGCAATTTACTTCTGTCAAATGTATATTCAACATCAACAAGGCTCATTTCAAGTCCGTGTGCTTCAATTTTCTGTTCGCAGATTTTAAAAGCTTCTTTTTCCTTCGCTTTGTTTTCTTCAAGAGTCTTGATATCTGCTTCTGTAGCAACTCTTATAACTTTTTTCAAGGGTTTTGTGATATTATCTTCATTTATGCCGTGATTTGCCTTTGCTACAAGTCCACATTCAATGCCACGGACAGTTTCGACCATGGCATAGTCACCCTTATTAAACTTTTTTCCATCAGCATCAAAATCGTAGATTTTTCCGCCTTCTTTAAATCTTATTCCAACTGAATCTATCATTTATTTATCATCCTATCTGCCAATCGCCCTTTTAAGCTCGTAACACATACGAATAATGAGCAAATTATTGTTACAATTTCTATCAATTGATTCTATTAAATCACTACTCGCTGTAATTAACTGCATAAGTGATTTTACTGTAAGTTTACTATACAGAGCATTTGTCTCGTCAGGAAAACGAAACTCTCTTGTATAACCACTTTTTTTAACAAGAGCATCACGAAAAACCTCTGTTAATAATACAAGTACTGATTTTGCAAACTGATTATTTTTCTGAAAAACTGCAGTCTGCTCCATAAGTGCCAATTCATTCACATTAAGTATTGCACTGACCATACCCCTTACTGCCTGTGCTTCCTTTTCAGTTATTTCTCCCTCATCACTGAGAAGTGAAAATACCTGAACTCGTGAGAGCACAGTTTCAAGCATGGTACTTTTTGATTCTGTAATTATAATAAAATATACATAAGACGGTGGCTCTTCCAATATTTTAAGAATGGCATTTTGTGCCTGTTCATTCATATTCTGGCCATTTTTCAATATATATATTTTTTTATCACTTTCATTGGGTATAACAAAAGCATCCTCACGAATTTCTCGGACTGCATCAACAGTAAAATTCTTGCTTTTACCCTTTATACCATCCGTTTCAAAAATATCAGGATGACCCTTACCCTGTGCCTTAATGCAATCAGAACACACTCTGCACGGCTTATTTTCACCTCTGCAAATTAATGTGTTAGCAATAAATCTTGCAAAATTTTCGCCATCCGCACTATTCTGACATTCTATCAAGGCACCATGGGGAAAATTACCCTGATTAATTAATGACACTATATTTTCATATATTATATCTTTTTTTATCTGAATTTCGTTTGTCATATCTTATAAAACTGCTCTACATCAAGAACAAAAATTGTTGCACCACCAACTGTTATCTCAACAGGCATAGATGAAAGCATTGACTCCCCGATATATGTAGTATTTACCGGTGTGATTTTTTTCCGTTGACTGCTGTATTTACCAATAATATTAACCACATCATCAACCTTTGACTTTTCAACACCGATTAAAAGAGTTATATTACCTGCACGTAAAAATCCACCCGATGTTGTAAGCTTTGTCGCAGAATAACCCTCTTCCGTCAGATGAGACATAACAGTATTAGCATCATCGCTATTGATAATTGCAACTATCAACTTCACAAAAATCACTCCTTTTTTATTCGAGCATTTGGGCAATGGCTATCATTACAGGCATTGTAATTATGGACAAAACACTTACAAATGCTGTAACCTTTGATGCCAAAGCAGTATCCTTATCATATTTAGCAGCAAACATTACTGTATTACTTGCAGTCGGAGCAGAAGCACTCAACGCACAAGCAGCAATAAGTGTGCCGCCATATCCGAACAATCTTAAACAACCTATAGTAACAAGTGGTACAAGAATAAGTTTAACAAGAGCTGAACCGAAAATTCTCTTATCTGAAAACAATGTTTTCCAGTCAGCAGATGCTAAATATGTTCCAAACATAACCATTGCAAGAGGTGTGTTAAGGTCTGCGATATAGGAAACCGGTGAGTAAATAACATCCGGTAAATCTATATTCAGCAAGAAAAGAGGTAGACCGATTGCAACGCCGATTACACCCGGATTAACAATAAGCTTTTTTATGTTGAATTTTGATTTTTCGTCTCCTTTTTGCATTGTGCTTACACCATGTGTAAAAGAAAGCACATTAAAAGGAACCAATATTACAGAACAATAAAAAACTCCTTCATCACCTAAAATTGCCTGTGCAAGTGGTAAAGCCATATATCCCACATTACCGTACACACATGCATATTTGAAGATACACGCAGTTTTCTTATCTCCCTTATTGAATAAGAATGGAATTAAAACTATTCCCACCAGGTGCAGTAAGATACCGCCTATTAATGCCATCAGCAATCCTTTTAATGCATCAGGATTGTATTCCATTCCGCAAAATGAACGGATGATTATCGCAGGAGCAACAATATAGAAAAGAAGATTTGTTGTAAGCCTGGATGCTTTTTCTGTATAAATACCTGCTTTATGACATATAAATCCCACCATAGCAATAATGAACAGGATTACAACCTGAGTAAAAGCAGTTAAAACATTGTTCAAAAACATCATAATTTAAGACGAACTCTCTTTTTTAATATTATTTATTCTCTTCAGAATAAATTTCACTATGGTCATTTACCGTTGCTTTTTTCATAGCATTAACAATATATGCTGCCACAAAAATAGCAAAAAACAAATCACTTACCGAAACAGGATATTCAGCAGCAAGAAGAGCACCATTACCTGTAAGTTTTAAAACAAGTCTCGGAATATTTGCTAATGCACAGAAGAAAAGGCACACGTAACCTGATGCGAAAAGTGAACGCATGGATTTTTCAGTTGAAAGACCTGTTGAAATTCTTGCAAAAGAAAGAAAGAATATCATCATAAATCCAAGAAGTGCAATTTCAAGCATCAAATCTGCAATATTCACATAAGCTATTTTTTTCATTATTCTTATAATTATTCTGCCGGATACCCAAAACAAAGGTGCCAATGCTAAAAACTTATGCTGTGAATATGTAGTCTTTCCATCAAAATGTGACACACCAAAAATGAGAACATAAATTGCTGCAAATATGCCGAATACCGCTTCAATCCACACTGCAATCATATTTTCCTGTGCAACCTGTCCCACAAGGATTGAAACGAAAGAAATCACGGAGTCAATCGCAACACCCAAGGCGAAAGCTACAGATGCGATAGCTAAAATCGGACTTTTCTTTCTGATTTCATCCTTTGATGCAGGAACATTTTTTGCAAGATTTACAAAAATATATGATATAAGAATTGCAACTGCTGATAAGCCATAAATAACATAAACTGACCAGTCAATTGTCCTATAAAATCCTGTATTAGCTTCTGTTATAAAGAGAAACTGATATGTTCTTAACGGAATTGCCATTGCCAACAGACCAACAATAATATACAAAGGAAGTAATGGGTTAATTTTTTTGCAACTTCCGATAATTTTCATAATAACACTTACCTTTCTTCGATAGGAATGTATTCGCCCTGCACAGCTTTTGTACGGATAATACGTTCTGACATCGGAACATAATCTCGCGGAATAGTAACATTTTTATAAGCAGGTCGTATAATTCTTCCGCCTGTTGACAATTCCTCAAGACGATGTGCTGACCAACCTGCCATACGGGCAGCCATAAAAATAGGTGTAAACAAGTCTCTCGGAATTCCAAGCATATCGTACACAAGCCCTGAATAAAGGTCAACATTTGCACACATCTTCTTATTTATTCCGCGATGCTTTGCAAAAAGTTCAGGTGTAAGCTCTTCAATAAGATTGAGCATTTTAAATTCATCTTCTCTGCCACAGATTTTAGAAAAATCATCTGCATAACGACGAAGAATTACAGCACGAGGGTCAGAAAGTGTATAAACAGCGTGACCCATACCATAAACAAGGCCGGAATGGTCATTTGCTTCCTTATTCATAATTTTCATAATATAATCAGCAACCTGTCCTTCGTCAGTAATGTCACTGATATTTGCTTTCATATCTTCAAGCATTTTATAAACCTTAATGTTTGCACCACCATGGCGAGGTCCTTTAAGCGCACCAATAGCTGCCGCAATTGCAGCATAAGTGTCAGTTCCGCTTGATGTAACGCAACGTGTTGCAAAGGTTGAGTTATTACCGCCACCGTGCTCTGCATGAATAATCATACAAACATCGAGAAGTTTTGCTTCTTCATCTGTAAATTGTTTATCAGGACGGATTGAACGCAAAATGCTTTCTGCTGTACCCAAATCAGCCTTGTTCTGATGGAAAAACATACTCTTTTTATCATATACTCTGCGCTTAACCTGATATGCACTTGTCATAATTACAGGCATCTGTGCTATAAGCTGAATACACTGACGAAGCACATTTTCAGGAGATGTATCATCAGGATTAGGGTCGTATGAATAAAGAGCAAGAACACTTCTTGATGCCTTATTCATAATATCAGGTGAAGGAGCCTTCATAATCATATCCTCAATAAAATCGTCAGGTAGATTACGACACTCTGCAAGTAATTCTGTAAACCATTTAAGTTGTTCTTTTGTAGGAAGCGCTCCAAACAAAAGAAGCCATACAACCTCTTCATACCCAAAGCGTTTTTCCTTTTCACAGTTTGCAACAATATCACTCATATTGATTCCACGATAAACAAGTCGACCGTTTTTAGGCACCTTTTCACCGTCATCCATATAATATCCTTCAACTGAACAAACTCGTGTCAGACCTGCGAGTACACCTGTACCGTCATAATTTCGCAGACCTCTTTTTACCTCAAATCTGTTGTAATAATCAGGATTGATATAGTTATTTTTACGAAGTTCTTCGCATAAAGTTGAAAGAGCCTCATTGGAGATACTTGAAATATATTCTGCCATTAATTTTACCTCCTTGTAGAAAAATTCCGATAGTTTTCCAATTTATACAATTATACATTGTATATTTTAATACATTCAAGGACCAAAGTCAACAAAAGGGAGCGATAAAAAAATGAAAACTTACACACTTATCTGTTTTTTTCTTGCATTAGCGATGATTCTATGTCCCCTGTTTGCAACTGAAAAGGCAAATACCTCAGAAGAAACATCAGAAGAAGCCACAGTTACAGAAACCGTTACAGATTCTACTGAACAAATCTCTACTGTTAAGGTTATGTCAGCCAGCAGTAACAATATTACGGAAATGCCATTAAAAGAATATCTTGTAGGAGTTGTTGCGGCTGAAATAAACGCTGCATATCATGAGGAAGCCATAAAAGCGCAGACAATTGCCTCACATACTCTTCTTCTATATGTAAAGGAACACAAGTCAGATGCTTTAAAAGGTGCGGACATTTCAGACAGCAGTGCTACTCATCAAGGTTATCTTTCCATAGATGACCAAAAGAAAAAATGGGGAGATAATTTTGAAAAGTATCATGGAAAAATAGAAAAATGCGTTGAGGAAGTTATAAATTTAACCTTGCAATATAACGGTGAATATATCAATGCTGCTTTCCATGCGATTTCTAATGGCAAAACCGAAAACTGCGCCGATGTGTGGGGTGGTAAGTTCCCATACCTTACATCTGTTTCAAGCATAGGTGATAAATTATCTCCTGCATATCAGTCACAGGTAACAATTACGGAAAAAGAATTCAAGGAAAAACTAAAAAAACACAACATAAAATTCTCTGACGACCCGAGGAAATGGATAGAGAAAATAACCAACACTGAAACCGGTATGGTAAAAACTATACAGATTTGTGGAACTACTCTGAAGGGCACTGAATTCCGTAGTCTTTTTTCACTTAAAAGCAGTACCTTCACCTATGAATACAAGGACAAAGAATTTATCTTTACAGTAAATGGATACGGTCATGGCGTTGGAATGAGTCAATATGGCTCTGACTATATGGCACGTCAAGGATTTAACTATAAAGAGATACTGAAGCACTACTATCAAGGCGCAGAAATAGTATAAAATCATTAAATTATTTTACACGCAACTAAAAGTGACAATATTTTTACCTTCCGAATAATAAAATATATCAAAAGGAGGTTTAAAATTATGAGTGTTCAAATTGATTTTCAGGATGAAATTCTACTCTGTCAATTAAGCGGTGAAATCGACCACCATACCGCACTACCCTGCAGACTTCATATTGATGAAAAAATAGAAACCTGCAGACCAAAAACTGTAATTCTGGATTTTTCCGATGTATCGTTTATGGATAGTTCGGGAATCGGACTTGTAATGGGTAGATACAAAATACTTAATGAATTGGGCGGTAGCCTTGAAATTACCGGTCTTTCCGACAATTCTTATCGTGTTATGCGACTTGCAGGTCTTGACAGAATCGCAACAATAAAAAAAGGAGCAGGAATTAAAAATGGTAATAAATGAAATGAAAATGACTCTGGATAGTCGCTCAGTAAATGAAAGTTTTTCAAGAGCTGTTGTAGCCGCATTCACAGCTCAGCTTGACCCTACTGTTGAGGAAATAAACGATATCAAAACTGCAGTAAGTGAAGCTGTAACCAACTGTATTGTTCACGGATATAAGGATTTTCTTGGAAAAATATACATATCCGTAAAAATCCACGACGACGGTAAGGTGATAATTTCCATCCGTGACAGAGGATGCGGTATCCGTGATATAGAAAAAGCACGAGAGCCACTTTTCACCACACTTGGAGGTGACCGTGCAGGACTCGGCTTCTCGGTTATGGAAAGCTTTACCGACAAAATCCATGTGCGTTCAAAAGTCAATCGTGGTACAACCGTAACACTTTATAAGAAAATAAAAGGTCGCATAAAATGACAAGGGACGAATTGATACTTAACAATTTAGGTCTTGTAGGCAGTTGTGCTTCTCGATTTATCGGTAAAGGTGTCGATTATGAAGATTTGTATTCAGCAGGTTGCATTGGGCTTATAAAAGCCGCTGACCGATTTCAGGAAAGCCTTGGGTTTGCTTTTTCTACTTATGCTGTGCCATCAATATTGGGAGAAATACGACGAATTTTTCGAGACGGAGGTGCAGTAAAAATCAGTCGTAGTCTAAAGGAAAAAGCCCGCACTCTGGCTATTGCCAAAGAAAAATATGAAAAAGAAAACGGCTTTGAGCCAACAGTTTCTGAACTTGCTGATTTACTTGAATTGACTATTCCCGAAACAGCACAGTTAATCTGTATATTACAGCCTGTCAAATCACTCACCTCGGAAAATGATGAGGAAAATCAGATTGATATACCATCAGAAGATGAATACACTCCGATTGACAATCGCTTGTCCGTACAACAGGTTATGAGCGGATTACCCGAAAAAGACCGTCAGCTTATAGAATTACGCTTTTTTAATGGACTAACTCAAAATAAAACTGCAGATATTCTTGGAATTTCTCAGGTGCAGGTCTCACGACGAGAAAAAATCATTCTCAACAATATGAGAAAACAACTGACAGGATGAAAAATTTGATATTTTCAACACAATGTGGTAGAATGAAAAGCATCTTATTCTACCATATTTTATTTTTGGAGAAAAAATATGAAAAACTTTCGACAAAACAATGTAATAAAAATCATAGCAATAATTTGTATTGTTTCTGTTTTATTCACATCCTGTCATACAAAATTCAATATGCGTGAAAATGTTGAATATATCAAACCAAACTATTCCGGTAACGATTATCATAAATCAACTCTTTCACAATATGAAACCATATCGGAATCCGGTCTTGTTGAGCTTCTTTTCGATAAGACTACCGCCACAGTTGCTGTCCGTAATATTAATTCAGGTGAAATATGGTCTACCCTCCCCGACAGCAATATTCCAAAAAAAGTTCAGAGTTATGCTATTGAAATCTCCCTTTCTGATGGTGGCAATAAAGTATACACATTGAATAGTCAGGATAATTCTGTTGCCCACGGTAATTATTCATATAAAACTTCCTCCAACAGTGTTTCAGTTACATATTCTATGGCACTTGATAAAGAAACAGGGGCAAAAGACACTACTCAAATAAAAAACGGTGAAATTCGTGCTGATTTAACAGTGAATTACACCTTGAACGATGGCTCCTTATATGTAAATGTTGATATGAATAATATTTTTCTGTCAAATGGCATTTACCTTGAAGATATGACAATACTTAATAACTTTGGTGCTTACGAGACAGGCAGCCTTGAAGATTATTTGTTTGTCCCCGACGGATGTGGAGCAATTATAAAAACAGGAATTGACGATGGTGAATTCACTCCTGTTTCCCTTTCTGTTTATGGTGAAGATGCAGGTACATCGGATATACGAAAATCCTCTGAATGTTTAATCGGGGCTTTCGGTATAAGACATTTTGAAAACGGCTTTATATGTATTATTGAAAAAGGTGATTCTATTGCACGTATCAACGCTTACCGAAATAACGAAGAAAGCCTGAACAGTGTACATTCTAGCTTTAAAATTACTGATGTATGCAACAAAAACAGAGTTGGTGTTCCTTATAAAGGAGAAATACAACTTTGCTATCGTTTCCTTTCAGGTAAGACTGCAACCTATCCGGGTATGGCAACAGCCTGTCGTGAAACCTTAATACGAAATTCCGTTTTACCTGCAAACTCGGTCACAACAAAATCAGAATATATGCCGATGGTTGTTTCCTTGTATGGAGGATATATTGATGAAAAAGGCAAATACTCAGTACTTTCTGATTACAGTCAGGCGCTGTCACTTATGACCCTTTTAAAGGCAAAGGATGTCAACAATGTATATCTCCGTTACAATGAGGTCCACGATAATAACAAAAACTTCAATGATTTTGAAAAAGCATTAGGAAGCAAAAATGATTTCAATGAGTTATACACATATATTAACAGCCAACATTTCTCATTATTTATAGATACAGATATTCTTACATATAGCAACAGAAATTCAGGTGCTCAGGATATATGTGGTAATGATATTACTATCGAGACAACACTTCCCTTCCAAAAAAATAATAAGCTTCACAATTATCTGAAGCTCGGAAAATTGGAGGATAGAGTTAACAATATTCTGCTCGATTCGGAAAAACTCGATTTTGACGGATACGCCCTGAATGATGCGGGGAATTTATTATATTCCGATTTTTCCAAAAATTCTTATTCTAAGGCAACTTCAAAGGAAGAAATAACAAAACATGTTCCTGTGCTTTCAAACTCAAAAATGTTAATGGTGGATTCAGGAAATATCTATACTGTAAAAAATGCAGATATAATTACAAATATCCCTGTTTCAACTCTGGCTTATCCGGAAAAGGAGTCATATACGGGAATACCATTTATACAAATGCTTCTTCATGGTATTATCGATTATAGCACAACAGGATTAAACACCCGCGACGATGTGGCAGTTTCATTTTTGAAGGCTCTGGAATACGGATGTGTGCCAAGCGTTGAATGGTATTGCACACCATATAATGAAGCTATGGATGAAAAATTCTTTTGTGATAAAAACATCGCTGAGATGGTTTCTTATTACTCAAAGACCAGCAATGCTCTTTCAATGTTGCGTGATGCACGAATGACATCCCATTACTGTGTGCAAGAGGGTGTATATTGCACAGAATATGATAACAGTATTAAGGTTTATGTAAATTACACTGATGAGGAAGTCACAGTAAACGGAGTTATTATAGGGTCTATGGATTGCATAACAATTTCATAATAAAAGTGAAAAGTGAGTGTAAATATACACTCACTTTTTTTAAAACCTATTAAACAAGTCTCCAAGACCATCTATACTAATTCCCGGTATTATATCATCATCTTCAAGGAATATATCAGTTTCCTCTTCCGTTACAGCACCCCATACTTCAACTGTTACAGTGCTACCTTTTATCTGTTCAGAACCCTCTTCGGGAATAACATTGGCAATCGTAGTTTCAAGGTGACTTCCATCGTTAAGCTTTTCTATTGTTTCAACCTTAAAACCGGCTTCCTCAAGTATTGCCCTTCCCTCATCAATAGTTAGGTCCTTAACAACGGGAACAACTACATATTCCGGTCCTTTACTTACCACGAATGTTATTTCTGTGCCCATTTCAACTCTTTCACCCGCTTGTATGCTTTGTGAAACAATGTAGCCTTTTTCTATTTCCGAGCTATATTCGTACACAGATTTGATTACAAATCTTTCATTCTGCACTTTATTCTGGGCTATAAGCTCAAATTCCGTATTAAGGAAGTTCGGCACTTCTATCAAATCACCGACTTCAGTAGTAGTTTCTTCGGGTGTTTCTTCAGGAGCTTTGATTAACCTACTGCCAATCATCCAACCCGCAAAAATCACAAGGCCGACACCAAGAATTATAAGAAATGTTTTAAGTATTGTGCTATTTGTGGATTCTTCTTCCTCCACCACATACACAGGTGGTACAACAACCGGTGCTGCCGGTGTTGTATTGTTTTCTTCAGGTTTAACATTCACACCTGAATATGAGGAAGCAACATTTGATGGTGTCGCAGAAAGCTCATCACGAAGAATTTCCACATTTCTTGTTCTGTCAACCGGGTCAATCTGAAGTCCGTTCACCAATGCGTTTATAACATAAGCAGGAATAATTTCAGCATATCTTGCAGGAATTATAAGCTTATCACTTGTAGAACGAGCAACTGCATCCTGAGGCACACTTCCCACTAATGACCTGTATATTACTGCACAAAATGCATAAACATCTGACCAGGCTCCATGTTGTACGGAAAATTTATATTGCTCCAATGGTGCATAACCATCGAAAATTTCAGGAGCAATATTTTCACCACCGAATCTATATTCTTTTACTGAAAATCCAGAAAGTCTCATCTTTCCGTCTCGTCCCACTAACAATGTATCCGGACTTATTCCGTAATGGACTATTTCAAGTTCATGAAGACAGGACAAAAGTGAAAGTACAGGCATAAAAAGTTGATTTGCTTTTTCCCAATTCAAATATCCCGTTCTGCTTCTTAAAAGAAAATCTCTTAAAGTAATGCTTTCTATGTATTCTGTAACAGAGTATGCAGTATTATTTTCTTCAAAAATATCAATTACGGGAATCAATGCGGAAAAGCCACGTATTCTTGCAAGATTACGCCACAAGGCAATAAATTTACTTAAAAGTTCATCGTAAAGTTCTCTCTGACGTTCAAGAATAGTGACATTCTTATCATCAAAACTTCTTACAACAAGACCTTCCGGTAAAAATTCTCTTAAAACTACCGGTGTTTTACGCTCAACATCATAAGCCAAATATGATATACCTTCACTATTAAAAGACATAACCTTTCCGACTAAATATTTGCCACCGACAAGAGTTTTCACCGGTAAATAAGGGGATTTCTGTGATGTACTAACGTTGTACCCGCAAACAGGACATTGCGTTTCATCGTGCAATTCATTCATGCAGCCCATACAAAGATTGTCATAACTCATCAAACTCTCCCCTTTCTTAATTTTAGTTTCTGTAGGTATATTATAATATACCAATATAGTAATTCTTTGTCAAATTACAGTTTAGTTACATATTTTTTTATGTTAAATCTGAAAGCACTGCTTCTGCGCATTTAACCCCATCAACACCTGCCGAAACGATACCACCTGCATAACCTGCACCCTCACCGCAAGGATAAAGACCACGGATATTTGTCTGATAAAATTCATCACGCAAAATTCTTACAGGAGACGAGCTACGGGTTTCCGGTGCAGTCAGTACAGCATCATCCATTGCAAAGCCTTTGAGTTTCTTATCCATTTGCACGAGTGCATCACGCATTGTATTTACAACCTTTGACGGTAAAACACGGCTTATATCATCCATTGTAACACCTGTTGTAAAGGATGGTTTAACAGAACCCAATTTAGTTGACTTCTGACCCTTAAGGAAATCACCGACAAGAGTTGCAGGTGCTGAATAATCACCACCAAGTTTAAAGGCCTTCTCTTCGATTTCACGCTGAAGCTCAAAGCCTGAAAGCGGATGCTCTGTCGGGAAATCAGCCGGTTCAACACCGACAAGGATTGCAGAGTTTGCATTTTCCTTATCACGGGCATATTCACTCATACCATTTGTTACAACTCCGCCCTTTTGTGACGAAGCACAAACAACAGTACCACCGGGACACATACAAAAAGTATATGCACCTCTGCCGTGTGGCGGATGACAAGCAAGCTTATAGTCAGCAGCCTTAAGCTTAGGATGGTTTTTAAATTCACCATACTGAACAGAATTGATATATTCCTGTGGATGCTCAATTCTTGCGCCAACCGAAAAAGGCTTCTGCATCATATTTACACCCTTGCCATAGAGCATTTCAATTGTATCTCTGGCTGAATGTCCTACAGAAAGGATTACGGTATCTGTTTCAATATCCTTTTCCTTACCATATTTATCAATAACAGTTACACCGTGAATGAAATTATTAGCCACGATAATATTGGTAAGCTGTGTTTCAAAAAGGACGGTACCGCCAAGAGAAATTATTTCCTCACGGATATTTTTAACTGTTTCCTTAAGCTTATCTGTACCGATATGAGGCTTCGCATTTGTAAGAATATCCTCAGGTGCACCGTGTGACACAAATTCCTCAAAAACAAATCGACAACGACTATCCTTAATTCCTGTTGTCAGTTTTCCGTCAGAAAACGTTCCTGCTCCACCCTCACCGTATTGGATGTTAGAGGTTTCATCAAGAATACGATTTGTCCAGAAATTATTAACATCAGCAGTTCTTGAATCAATATCCCTGCCACGCTCAACAACTATCGGACAATGTCCGCTTCGTGCAAGAATAAGGGCTGCAAACATTCCTGCAGGGCCAAAACCTGCCACAACAGGTGGCAAGGTGCTTTTCCTGTTTGATTCAGGAATTTTATATTCATATTTCTGACATTTAATAACACGATTATTATTAAGAGTCTCAAGAATCTTATCTTCATCACCGTCAACTGTAACATCTACAGTGAAAACAAAGCGTACCTCACCTTTTCGGCAGTCAACACTCTGCTTAAAGATTTCTGTTTTTAAAATTCTGTTTTTATTAAGTTTCAATGTCTTGGCTGCAGCGTCTTCAATTTGGTGAAAATCGCAATCCAAATCCATTTTAATTTCATTAATTCTGAGCATTATTTATCCTTTCACCTATTGTTCGTCCTGCTAATCTTCCTGAACTCCACGCCCATTGTAAATTATATCCGCCGCAATCACCGTCAATATTGAGCGCTTCACCACAACAGAAAAGCTTTTCAACAAGCTTGGATTCCATTGTCTGATGGTTAAATTGTGAACAATCCACACCGCCTGCTGTCACCTGTGCAAAGTCAAATCCACGGGCTGTTTTCACCTTGATTTTCCAGCACTTACAAAGACGGGCAAGTTTAATTATTTCGTCATCGGACAAATCACTGATTTTTCCGTTTGGAATTATTGAGCACTCCTTTAATAATGTTATGCACAGTTGCTTATTCATAATACCAATAAGAAGATTTTCACAAAGTCCCGTACCGTATTCACGACGGTCAAATATATAATTTTCTATTTTCTCCAATGAAAAATCAGGTGTTACATCAAGATTTATACATATATCATTTGATGGTGACATTGATACAAATCGCGACAACTGCATTATAGGGATTCCTGACAAACCATAGTCCGTAAACTGTACTTCACCATAATTCTCAAGCGTTTTTTTGCCGTCTATAATCAAATCCATTCTGCATGTTGAACGAACACCCTTAAGTGCCTTTGTAAAGTCCTCACAGTTAAGTGATACTAATGCAGGAGCTATTGATGTGATTCTATGTCCCATCATTTTAAGAAGGTCATAGGAATCTCCGTCAGTACCATGTACTTTACCGGCCTTACCACCGGCCGCCACAACAACATAGTCAAATCTGTCACGATTATTTATGACTAATTTATTCATAACTCCATTAAATACTGATTTAAGATGTACCGCATGATAATCACATACAGTTTCAACCCCTAACCTTGCACATTCAAAACGAAGTGCATCAAGCACAGAGGAAGCCTGATTTGACAAAGGATATACTCTGCCTTCATCCTCAGTCCTTGTATAAAGACCTAATTCATTAAAAAACTTTATGTTTTCATCAGGTGTAAATCTGTTTAGGGAATATTCCGCAAAATCAACATCACCACGAAAACCACTATTTATGGCATTTATATTCGTAAGATTACATCTGCCGTTTCCTGTAACAAGAATTTTCTTTCCCACTCGGGACAACTTTTCGAAAACAGTAACCTTGATTTCTTCTTGGTCCTTAACAGTATGAAGAAGCTCGATTGCACAGGCAAGACCTGATGCACCGCCACCGATTATCGCTACCTTAGTCACGTCTTATCCCTGCCTTTCAAGATATTCATAAAGCTTATCAATTGTACCTGCACTCATAACATGCTCCATCTGACAAGCATCGTGCTCTGCTGTTTTCTCGTCAACTCCCAATTCATCAATTAAAAAATGCTTGATGATTTTATGTCGTCTTAAAACATTGGCCGCATAGCTTTCACCCTGAGGTGTAATCAGGATATCACCATAAGTCACATGTTCAAGATATCCATTCTGTGTTAATGTATTTATCGCACGATTAACGCTTGGCTTTGAAACACCGAGATAATCAGCAATATCTGTAAGTCTTACATTGCTTTTCTTCTTTGAAATCACAAAGACAGCTTCAAGATAATCTTCAAGAGAAGATGTCATATTGTAGTTGTTATTCTTCATAATAAGCTAAACCTTTACAAAAAATTTATCATTATATTTTATCATAAAATTAGCCAAATAGTCAATAAGGCTAACAAAATCACTATACAAATGCAAAAAAATCCCGTAACAACTCGTGTAGCGGGATTTAAAATATTTATAATTAGCTATTTATGGTTTGCTTTTAACCTTACTTTTTGCCAAATCAACAATTTCTTTTTTGTCATCTTTACTCATTGCACGATATTTAGCAATCAATGCAATTTCATCAGATGAAAGCTGAGAAAGAAATTTTGTGTCACTTTCTGTTTCGTAAGTGTCGCTTTCACAAACCATATCAACCTTTAACTCTTTAAGAAAAAGTTCAATCGGAAGATTATAGAATTTTGACAAATTTGCAAGCATATCAAGGTCTATTGAGCGTCGTCCTGTTTCATAACTGCAATATGTTGAGCGACTGATTCCCAAAGCATCTGCCACCTGATATTGCTTCAATTTATTCTCAAGTCTTATAATTTTAAGCTGACGATAATATTTCATATTATCCTCCTGGATAGTTTTATATTAATTATTATACATCACACAAGCAACTTCCGCAAGAAAAATCTTGAAAAAACAGTCCGATATGTTAAAATATGGATAAGGAACACATTAGAAAGGAAACTAATTATGCTTTATTTTGTAATTGCAGTTGTACTCATAGCATTACCTTTGTTTTTTGCAGCTTTAAAGATTATGGATGCTGCAGAAATATCTGAAAGATGTGAGGGAAATAAAAATCTCAAATATCTTGAGGCTGACGACTTTGACAATCTTGATGCCAAACCTATCAGTTTTAAATCAGATAAGGGTCAGACTCTCAATGGTTTCATATACAAAAGTACAAAAGTTGAAAATCACAAGGGTGTTATTGTCTTCTCTCACGGAATGGGTGCCGGTCATCTTGCATACACTACTGAAATCAACTATTTTGCGCAAAAAGGATATCTTGTTATAGCCTATGACAATACCGGCAGTTGCTTATCTGAAGGGAAAAAGCTCTATGGCTTTGCACAGGGAATTATTGACCTTAAGTACGCAATAGATTTTGCATCGTCACAGGATGAGTTAAACCATCTTCCCCTTCTTTTACTCGGCCATTCCTGGGGTGCATATAGTGTCTGCAATGTTTCCGCTCTTATATCGGATAAAAACATCAAAGGTATTGCAGCTTTTTCACCATTTAACTCAATGAACAAGTTAATCTGTGATATTGCAAAAGCAAAAACAAAGGTAAACCTTTCGTTTCTGAGTCCTTTCTTTGATTTAATAAATCTTTTCCGTTTTGGTAAGGCTGGAATTTTTCGTTCCTGTAACACAATCAACAGCAACTCTACTCCAACACTCATAATGCACGGTGGTAAGGATATGCAGGTTTCTCTTCAGAATAGTCCTGTTGGCAGAAAAAACAAGATACGGAAAAATCCGAATGTAAAAACTGTATTATATGAAAACAAATTTCATAATGTTTATCTGCACATAGACGCTGAGCAATATTTAAACGATACCTTTGCTAAAATTGGCACTTTAGGTGAAAACACTCCCGAAGCAAAAGAATTGTATAAAAATATTGACTATTCACTCATAACAAAAGAAGATTTGAAGGTTATGGATAGCGTAGATACATTTTTTAAAGATTGTATCACAAAATAAATTGTTATAAATAAGGTGAAAAAAATGTTTCTTAAGAAAAGCAAATCAGACTATTCAAAAGTCACAAAATACAATAGAGAAATGGAAAGCAAAAAAAATAATTATGATTTTTTAAATAAAAAATATGCACTTAAAAACCAGACTGTACTTTTAGGTGACTCCATAACGGATTTTTTCAACTGGTATGAATTGTTTTATGCTTTTTCAAAATCGACCGGTCAGGCGGTCTATAATCGTGGCATAAGTGGTGACACTACCGACCGTCTCCTTGAAAGGCTTGAAAGCAATGTGCTTGTCATTGAGCCCCGAAATCTTGTTTTACTTATAGGCACTAATGACATCGGGCGTGGGCTTCCCCTCTCAATGTCTTTGGATAATCTCGAGAATATAATAAAAATAACAAAAAAAGCTTGTCCTGATATAAACTTTGTTATTGAGGCTGTATATCCTATAAATCAAGAAATGCGAGATAAATTTGAAAAACGAAGTAACAAAAAAATTAATGAGATGAATACAGAATTTATCAGGCTTTGCAAAAAATACAATTGTGTCTGGGTAGATTTCACAGACAAGTTAAAGGATGCTAACGGAAATCTTAAAGCAGAATACACCTTTGATGGACTTCATATCAACGCACGAGCTTATGAGCTTATTGCAGAAAACATAATCCCATTATTAAAATAAGGCAAAAAATATCGGTAGAATAATTACATTCTACCGATATTTTTATAATAAGCCTTGTTCAAAAACTGCGTCTGCAATATTTCCGCAAACGGAATAAACATCGTATCTGTCTCTGGAGTACCAAGCACCTACTGTAATAACAACCAAACCTTCTTTTGTATCCGGATTATAGGCATATAAATTATATGTACCGTATGCACTGCCTGTGTGATAATACATATATTCCTGATTGAAAATTCCTTCTTTTTTCTTAACCGGCATACACTGTATAGGTTCATCAGGCACCTGTGGTGTCTGCATCAGGTCAATACTTTCCTGACTCAAATATTGTTCACCCATATACATACCGCCATTTATGAATATTGTAAGCAGCTTTGCAAAATCTTTAGCACTTATTGTGAGACCACCCGCATATAATCCCATATAGGCAGCAGGTCTTTCTGTATCATTTTTAGCGCTTAATTGTCGCTCAACAGTCAGCTCAAGGGTGTAAGTATTTTCGTAAAGTGCTGCAACCTGGTCAGGATTCAACTGTCCGGCAAGGAAAGAGCCCTCTATCCCCATAGGGATAAGAAAATACTCTCTTACAAGCATATTCATACTTTTCCCTGTTATAATTTCACAGATTGTTGCGATAATGGCAAAGCCGTAGTTGTTGTATCTGAATTTTGCACCGGGCTTTTCTATATATGTGCTTTTTCTTTGCAAATATGTCTGTACTGACTCTAAAGATTTCTGATAAGCATAGCAACTAAGTCCGGAAGTATGTGTAAGAAGCATTCTCAATGTAATTATTTCATCAGGATAAGAAGGATGTCTTACACTAACACCTAAATAATCCGAAATATCCCTGTCAAGCTCCAGTTTACCTTCTTCAATAAGTCTGAAAACAACCATCGCAAGAGCTGTTTTTGAAAGTGATGCTATACGAATTTTAGTATCTGAATCAACCTTTCTTTCCCCTTTTACTGCCCATCCGTATTCAGCTGTCGAAGAAACCTGACCATCCTTGATTGTTGCAACCTGAACAGACACTGCACCATATTGCTGAGCAACCCTTTCCACCAATTCCTGTAAATTTTCCGGGTTTTCAACTATTTCCCTTTCTGTTATAGGCTCTGTTGTTTCTTCAGTAGTAGACTCGAGGTCATTTCTGTCAGCATCATTATGTTGACTTACAGGTGTAACACATCCCGTAAACAACAACGTCAGAGCCAATATTAAACTCGCTAATTTTATCAAACCTCTTTTTGTCATACTATCCCATTCTCTCCGCGTTCATATTCACATAAGGATAATATACCAACTAATTTATATTTTGTCAAATTTAAAAAGGTCTTGTCGAATTAAATTGAATTTTATCTGTTATAAAGGTCATCTGTGGCAGGATTTTCTATCAAATTACCCTCTTCACTAAACCTTGAACCATGACATGGACAATCCCAGGTGTGCTCTGCTGAATTCCATTTCAAGGCACAGCCAAGGTGAGGACAGCGTTTTCGCGATGGAGTCAAGAGTCCGATTGCCGATTCAAACATATTGACAGGCAGTTGCAGTGTACACATACTTCTTGAAGGTGAAAACAATTCTTCATATTCATTTTTCTTATCCAGTATCATATCGCTAAGCAATTCTGCTGATACCATAGAAGAAGTCATTCCCCATTTGTTAAAACCGGTTACCACAAAAACATTAGGAATTTTGGGAGAATATCTTCCGATATACGGAACAGAATCAAGGCTCATACAATCCTGTGTTGCCCACATATATTTTATGGGATGACCGGGATAATTAACTGATGCAAATGCTTTTAATTCATTGTATTTTCCACCATCTTTACCTGTACGATGGTCACCTCCACCTACAAGAAGATAGTTTTTGTAGTTTCTGAAAGACTTTCCACCGTCTGCCTCATCCACATACATTCCATCAATTTTAGGTCCGTTTTGTAGTGCTATTACATAACTTCTTTCCTGATAAAGTTTAATAAAATATCCACCGTATTTGTTAATAAACGGAAAATGAGTAGCTACTATAAAATAATCAGCTGTAACCTTTGCATTTTCTGTTATTGCTCTTTTTCCACGAATTTCAATAACCTTCGTGTTTTCATATATTGTCAATCCCTTTGAAATAAAAGACAAGAATTTTAACGGATTGAATTGTGCCTGATTATGGAATTTAACTGCACCCATAATGTCAATAGGCACAGGAATTTCTGTACAAAAATCAGGATTATATCCAAGTCTTACAAGTGCGTGAAGCTCATCGTTGATTTTTCGTGAATTGTTGACGGAATAAACATAATTATCCTTTCGTTCAAAATCACAATCAATATTTTTGCACATTTCACTATATGTTTTTAGTGCTTTTTCATTTGCATGAAGATACATCTGTGCTTTTTCAAGACCAAACTTTTTTATCAATTTGTCGTAAATCAAGCCGTGTTGTGATGTTATTTTTGCAGTAGTATTCTGCGTTACACCTTTGCAAATTCTGTCCGCCTCAAGCACAACGCAATCGACGCCATTCTGTTTCAGCATATATGCACACAAAAGTCCTGCTATTCCACCGCCGATAATCGCAACATCTGTTTTTATGTCTTTTTCTAATTTTGGAAAAGATTTGAATTCCGAATTTGCACTCCATACAGATAACATATTAATTTCCATAGCCTTTCCGGCTACAAATTTGTATGAAACACGAGCATCGCTCCTTGTTGTAGCCGGACAAGGCGTGATGGAAATTTAGTCCATCTCAAAATTTGTAATTAACAAATTTTGAGGGATATAAAATTAGATTAGCGTGATTTTTCACGCTAATCACCTGTAATAGTATTGACAAAAAAGACCACTCTTAATTAAAAGAATGGTCTTTAATTTAATTTTTTAATTGTATTTTGGTAAATAATCACCGTGAGCTTCAATAAGGTCATCAACCATCTTTTTGATTGTGTCAATATCAAGTTCACTACCAGTATGTGGGTCAAGCATTGCAGCCTGATAGATATGCTCTTTTTTGCCTGTAACGGCTGCTTCGATAGTAAGTAACTGAACATTGATATTTGTCATATTCATTGCCGCACACTGAACAGGAAGTGCACCAACATGACAAGGGTGAACACCATAACCATTTACAAGGCAAGGCACTTCAACACAAGCGTTCTCAGGAAGGTTTGTAATAAGATGACCAGTATTCAACACATTACCACCGATTTGATAAGGTGTGCTTGTTACGATTGCTTCCATAATTCTTGATGCATATTCTTCTGAACGCTCGTGGTCCTTAACACCTTTTTCGAGCATTTCAGCGTATTCCTTTTTCCAGCCCTCAATCTGATTTACACATCGACGTGGATATTCATCCAAAGGAATATTATATCTTTCAATGAGTTCAGGATACTTACTCTTGATATAGAACATATTGTACTCTGCATTATGTTCACTTGATTCTGTACAGTAATAACCAAAATTCTTGATATAATCCATACGGACTTTATCGTCTGAATCAGGTTTTGCCATATAAGCATCAACTCTTGACTTGATTTCAGGATACAAATCAACGCCATTTTTATCTTTAATTTCAAGAAGCCAAGCCATATGGTTAATACCAGCAATAAGTTCTTTTCTGCCATCAAGTTTATCTTCCATGCCTAACTTTTTAAGCAAATCTCTTGAACAACCCTGAACGCTATGACAAAGACCGACAGTTTTAACGCCGGTGTATCTCTGCATATAACCTGTAAGCATAGCCATTGGGTTAACGTAGTTTAAGAAAAGTGCATCTGGGCACACCTCTTCCATATCGTCAGCAAAACCTTTCATAACAGGAATTGTACGAAGTGTACGCATAATTCCACCGATACCGAGAGTATCACCGATTGTCTGTCTTAAACCATATTTTTTAGGCACTTCAAAGTCGATAATTGTACACGGGTCATAAAGACCAACCTGAATGGCATTAACAACGAAATTAGCACCACGAAGTGCATCTTTTCTTTTCTCTACACCAACGTAACACTCGATTTTGCCATATCCACCTTTAGCTTTTCGCATCGATTCAAGAATAACACGGCTTTCTTCAAGTCTTTCAGCATCAATATCATAAAGGGCAAAAACGCTATCACGAAGTGCTTCTGTACACATACAGTCACCAATAACATTTCTTGCAAAAACTGTGCTACCTGCACCCATAAATGTAATTTTCATAATAATTTCCCCTTCAAACTTAGTATAAATTAATTGTAACATAAACAATGGATTTTTCAAGAAAAAGCTTTGCATAATTTAAAACATTTTTATTGCAAAAAACAAAATCTTCTTTTATAATGAATTTATATGGAAAGGACCATATAAATCAAAAAACAACAGAAAAGGAGATTTAATTTATGGAATATTACGCTGACCCCTTCGATGGTTTTGCTTCAGTAGTTTCTACAACACCATTGATAATTATGTTTGTAGTTTTATTTATAATGTTGCTTGCATTATTGATAATTTCTCTTGCCCATTACCTTATTGAGTCCTTTGCATTTTATTCAATTAGTAAAAAAATAGGAAGAAAGTATTCTTTTCTTGCTTTCATACCAATATATTCAACATATTTCCGTATGTTTGTATTCTCCGATATTGCTGGTCAAAAACCTTTTGTGTTGACTGATAAAATCAAGACAAATAGCAGATTAAAATCATTTATTATATATCTATTGACAGGCGTTATAGGTGGCACAATTATTTCACTTGCAAGCGGAATTTTATCGTCGACAGGTTCACTTATCTCATCACTTACATCAATTATGTCAGGCTCAAGTATAGACAGCGCACTCGGTATGATATTAGGTGGCACAACGGGTATGCTATTTAGTGTCATTGGAATGCTTATTACAGGTATTCTTAGTTTAGTATTAAACATAGTATTAAAGTCAATAGAATATGTTTATTTAAAGGACGTATTTGATATTTACTTCGATAATGAAAAAGATAACAAAAAGAAAGCGTTGATTATTACACTGCTCGACTTTTTTGTAACAATGGGTTTCGCAAGAGCAATTTATCTTTTAGTACTTAATAAAAAGCATGAACCTAATATTGCACTTTGTGAAGCAGCACAAAACACAGAATCTCAGCCTATATACACACAGGAACAAGATAATCAACAAGAAAATACAGAGTACACAGACTATTACACAAATGAATAACAAGCCGAAAGAGTACACTTTTGTGTACTCTTTTTTGTTGTAATGATTTTCATCCCCTCACCGGACTGTTTTCTTGACGCAAAAACTCTTCGAGTCTGAGCGTAAAAAATGTTTCGGGGAAACATTTTTAGCGAAGAGCACAATGCGAATTCCACATTCGCATTGTGAGTCTATAATTCGAATCTCCGCCCTTTCGGGCAAAAAGAAAACAGTCACACTTTCGTGTGACTGTCCCTTTTTGGTGATCCACCGGAGCGACGGTCTGCTTCGGCTTCGCCTCGCATACTGTTGGCTCGGCTTTCGCCTTCGCCACTTTTTGCTAAAAACAGTCCCCCGGACTGTTTTCTTAACGCAAAAACTCTTCAAGTTCGAATCTCCGTCCTTTTTGGTGATCCACCGGAGCGACCGTCTGCTTCGGCTTCGCCTCGCATACTATTGGCTCGGCTTTCGCCTTCGCCACTTTTTGCTAAAAACAGTCCCCCGGACTGTTTTCTTAACGCAAAAACTCTTCAAGTTCGAATCTCCGTCCTTTTGGGCAAAAAGAAAACAGCCACACTTTGTGTGACTGTTTCTTTTTGGTGATCCACCGGAGATTCGGACTCCGGACACCTTGATTAAAAGTCAAGTGCTCTGCCAACTGAGCTAATGGCCCACGTGCAGTCACCAACAACTGCTTCTCTATACTACAACATTTTTCACCATCTGTCAACAACTTTTTTAAAGTTTTTTTATTTTTTTATTTATTAACCTCATTTAGTTTATTAACTAAATCTTCTACATCAATTCCGTGTACAGCGCAAGCTTCTTCTAAAGATTCAGCAGATGCCGCTGGGCAACCTAAACAATGCATTCCAGCTTCTAATAAAATTGGAGCTAAATCAGGATTGATTTCTAAAACTTCTCTTATTATAGTTTCTTTTGTTATCATTATTTTCACCTCCATTTTCACTATCTTACTTTACACATTTTTAGGACAAAAGTCAATATATTATTAGCTTCCCCGTCTTTTTTGTCGAATTTTATCGAACGTTTTTTTAAGATTTTTTTATAAAAAACTAGACAATATTTTTTTGAATGCTATAATCCACTTAAAAGGTGGTGATAAATTTGAAGATATCACATTGCTACCTTTGCTTATTTCTAATAACATTTTTAATTCCACTTATTTTGAACTCTATATTATCTTTTCAAGCAATTTTAAATTTATTCTTTTATTTTGCAATAATCCATTTCGTGGTTTCTTGTTATATCATTTATTCATTATTTGAAATTAATATTATGCATGAAAAGCAAGGTTCGAAGCTTATTTTAAGCAAATGTAAAATCTTATCTGACAGGAGTGATTACAATTATAAATTCTAAACTCATTAAATCAAAATACTTTTTTATGCTTACTTTTATAATTTGTGGAATAGTTTTTAATTATTTATTATTTTTCAAGCTATTCACAAAAAATTCAATAGATTTTGTTCTCCTCGATAACACGTTTCAGATTAATTCTTCTATTTTAGAATTCATAACAAGTATTTATTTCATAAGTATTATGATTTCATATTTTTCAATTTCCTATACTCTTTCCAACCATATATTCAAAGAAATTTCTCCTACAGCCAACCTACAGCATTACGAAAATAATAAATTGCATTTATTAGTCGGTTCTGACACAGAAGACGATTCGCCTATTATTATTCCCGAAAAAGGACTATATCAAAACATTCTAATAACAGGAACAATTGGAACTGGAAAAACTTCATCTGCTATGTATCCTTTTACAAAACAATTATTAGGAAACAATATTGGAATGCTTATTTTAGATGTAAAAGGCAATTTTCATAGTAAAGTTTTAGAGTTTGCAAAATCGTTAAATAAAAAAGTAACTGTAATTGAATTAAACGGAAAATATACTTATAACCCTCTTGATAAACCAAATTTAAAACCAACCGTGCTTGCTAATCGACTCAAGACAATTCTTACCTTATTTTCAAATCAAAACAATTCAGACACATATTGGCTTGACAAAGTTGAATCTTATTTAGCTGAATGCATTAAACTTTGTAGATTATACAATGACAAGTATGTAACTTTTATTGAGCTTCACAAATTAATTAACTCTCCTTCATATCTTGAAGAAAAAATTTCCTATGTTAAAAATTTATTTTTAAACGGTAAATTATCTGATTCAGAGGTTTTCGATTTTAGTACTTGTTTAGATTTTTTTAAAAATGAATATAAAAACCTTGATTCAAAAGTTTTATCTATAATTCAATCTGAAATCACAAGAATAACACAAATATTTGTAAACGATCTTGATGTATCTAAAACATTTTGCCCACCTAAAAATCAAAATACTTTCAAAGGGTTTCACAGCCTTAAGGATGAAATTGTTGTTTTAAATATGAATGTAGCAGAATATCGTAATCTCGCAAAAATTATAGCAAGCTATTTAAAACTTGACTTTCAATCTGAAATATTAATGCGTTTGTCTAATAGCACTCAAACACCAGTAGCTTTTGTATGTGACGAATATCACGAATATGCAACTGAAAATGATGCTGATTTCTTTTCGCAAAGCAGAGAAGCTAAATGCATAAACATTGTTTCTACTCAAAGCTATACTTCTCTTCTAAATTGTATGAATAATCAAAATGCTGCAAAAGTAATCATTCAAAGTTTGGTTAATAAAATTTGGTTTCGAACTGATGACATGTTTACTATCGAAGAAGCTCAAAAACAATTAGGTAAGGAAGATAAAACAAAAATTAGCAGAAGTATTTCTGAAAATGCAAAAGAAACAAAATACAATTATCTTTTAAAAACCTTTAAATCTGATGGTTCAAATTTATCTGAAAGCATTAGCACAAATATATATCACGACTTTATTTATGACTTCAATACTTTTTCTCGAGAATTAAAAACTTTTCATGCAATCTGTTTTATCTCTACTGGCTTTGAAATTTTAAAACCTAAAATCGTAAAACTTTCTCCCATAACCCCTATACACAAATTAATTTAATAATTATGGAAGTTCTATTAATGTGGTCCTTTTCCATTTGTTTTTTATAATAGCCCCCTATCCTAAAAAAAACAATCCCCCTTAGGTTTGGGCCACATTAATAGAGCTTCCATAAAAGAAAGGATTTATTATGAAAAAAATATTTATTTTTATGTTATTATTCTTATTTCTATTTACAAGTGTTTCATATTGTGCTTCTGACCCAAAACTTATAAAAACAATAAATAGCGGACTAACTAAAATAAAAGATTGGATTATTAAACTTTCTACTCCAGCAGCTGCTGTTGCTATCGGTACAGGAATTCTTATGAAAAAATTTAGTTTCGGCGATGAAGACAGAATTGTTGCTGGCAAAAGATTAATTAAAAGCACTATATTTTCTTACGCTTTTATACTTTGCGTAGATTTAGTTTTAAGCGCAATTCAAACATTAGCAAAAGGATAGTGATTTTATATGGAACCTGTCGCAGAAGAAGTTATAAACGAAATAGATATTGGTGCAATTATTATTGAAACAATAAATTCTCTTTGCCAATCGCTCTTTTCTTCTATAGATAATGCCATTTATCCTATTTTAGATGAATTGGTGTTTGTTTCTCCAAATATTACAGAAACTAGCTATCTAGAACGAATTTTTGGAACAAATTCAAACACTGGTCTTCTGGTTCTTTCAAATTCTCTTGTTCTAGCTTTTATCTTGTATTATTCAATAAGAAGATTTATTGCATTTTATGCTGGAAACGAAGTTGAATCACCATATATTTTTTTAATTAAAGGAATATTTATAACTATCTTAATGAACTTTTCACTAGAACTTTGTAGCACTGTAATTTCTTTTACATATGAAATTACAAACTTTATAACTGCTCTCGGACAAAATATTTTTGGCAAAGAAATTTCTTTTTCATCTCTGATAAACATTTTAAACTCATCTTTCGCATCAGATTTTAACGTGTTTTCATTAGATGGTGTATTAAGTGGAATGCTCTCTATTTCATCATTTTCTTTAATAATTAGTTTTGCGCTTCGATATATAATGATTAAAGTTTTAATTTTATCTGCTCCATTTGCATTCTTGTGTTTAATTAACAAAAGTACTGCTGGCTTTTTTAAAAGTTGGTATCGAAGCTTACTTTCATTATTATTAGTTCAAGTACTAATTGCACTAATTCTGCTTTTACCTTATGCAATTATCAAAGATTCTTCTTCAGAAATATTAAATAAAATTCTAATTATTGGCGCTATAAATGCACTGCTAAAATCAGGACAATTTATCAAAGAATTTATGAGCGGTATTGGTATAAGCAGTAACTTTCAAAGTCGGAGTTTCCGGTTTAAAATCAATGTTGTCGAGGTGATTATGTCTAAATTTATTTTCCCTTTAAATTATAAATATTCTGAAAAATTATTAGGTATAGTTGAATACAAAGTTCTACTCCCATTGTGTACCTATGGTGGACTACTTGTATTAATTTTACATAATTTAAATCTCACATTCTTTATTTCATCAAGCATCTTTATAATTTTGTTTTTTCCAATCTTTTTACTATCTATCAATAATATTAATGGCGAACCAACTTACTCGTTTATCTTTGCTTTTGCTTGCTTTTATTTAAATTCAAAAGTTTATTTATTCAAAAATGATTGCAAAATTAGTTAAAAAACGATATTATTGGTACACGGGGTGAATAAGAATGAATTTTGAGCAAAATCTATCAATGCTTTTTTCAGATTTAAATATACCAGAAGTATTCATAACAGAGCATTTCTGCATGGCTAACGGAGATTATATTAAAGTATACATTTATTGCACATTTTTATGTAAATACAACAGCGAGATTTCTCCACTAGACCTTTCTAAAAAGTTATGTTTACCGCTTAAAACTGTTGAGCTTGCCCTTAAATATTGGGAAGAACAAGACGTTATAATCAAAAAGCAAAATACATATATATTGTCTGATTTAAAGAAGCTTGAAGTAGATAAATTGTATAAACCAAAAGTCACATCATCTTTAGAAGATGCATTAGATACAAATTCAAAAAATGTTCTTAGAACTCAAGCTATAAATGAAATTAACTCTGTATTTTTCCAAGGAGTAATGTCTCCTACATGGTACACAGATATTGATACATTATTTGTTAAATATCAATTTGATGAAGATGTAGTAATTTCTCTATTTCGTTATTGTTTTGATAGACAAGCTCTACACAAAAAATATCTTTTCACTGTAGCCGAGGCTTGGCATTCAAACAACATTAAAAATATGAATGATTTAGAAAAATATTATTTGCAATATGAAAAATCTAATCAAATGAAAAAAACTATTTGCAAAAAACTAGGAATTACAAGAAAGCTATCGCAATATGAAGAAGCATATGTAGATAGATGGACTATCGATTATAATTATCCAATTGATATTATAGAACTTGCGCTTAAGAAAACTACATCAAAAGCTAATCCAAGCTTTGATTATATTGATAAAATAATTACTGATTGGCACGAAAAGAAATTAGTAACAGCTGACGAAATTCAAGCTTATTCGAAAGAGCAAAAAGAAAAATACAAAACCGTTAAGGAAGTTGCAAAAACAATTACTCCAAAATATACAGATGGAGAAACAAATCAATATAATGATTTAAGTAAATTTTATGCAAATATATAGGAAGGAATTAAATATATGCAGTCTGATGTTTTTAAAACAATCGAACGAAATTTTGAATACAAAAGAAACTTTGCAATAAAAAACGCAAATGCATTAAAAGAAGAAACATATGACAAATTTCCAAGATTAAAAGAGATTGATAATTTGATATTCAAATGTGGTATTCAAGCATCTAAAGCTACAATTGCCAATGCATCAGACAAAGACACAATTCTTTCTGAATTAGAAGAAAAAATGTCTGAACTAAAAAAAGAGCGCAATGAAATATTAAATAAAAATAATATTTCATTAGATCCAAAATTTGAATGCAACAAATGTAATGATTCGGGATACGAATTATCATCAAACGGAACAAAAATGTGTACTTGTTTCAAACAAGAATTAATTAACGAAGCATATAATAAATCTAATTTATACAGGCTTCAAGAAGATACATTCTCTTCGTTTGATTCCGCACTATTCTCAGATGAAGTTAATACACAAAAATACGATACAAACATTTCACCAAAGCAAAATATTGAACGAATAAAAAATCTTTGTGAAGAATTTATATTAAACTTTGATGAACCATCACAAAAAAATTTATTATTCATAGGAACGCCAGGAATTGGCAAGACTTTCTTATCAGGATGCATTGCAAACGAATTATTAAATAAAGGTTATACTGTTTTATATCAAACAGCACCCGTTTTATTAGATCGTATTTTTGAATATAAATACAATAACAAAGAAACATCAAAAGAATTATATGACAATTTATTTAATGTAAATTTATTAATTATTGACGACTTAGGCACAGAAAATCTTACATCAGCAAAATTCTCTGAACTATTTACAATAATTAATTCAAGATTATTAAATCCACAAACAAAAACAATAATATCAACAAATCTATCTCTAGAAAACCTTGCAAAAAACTATGATGACAGAATACTATCTAGATTAAT
>JAZSHP010000004.1:0-7916 GCA_045533355.1 Candidatus Fimenecus sp. | reverse complement strand
AGATTTTTCTTGTTATGAAGTCTGCCTGCAGTATCGCAGATGATTATATCACAGTCTCTGGCAAGACCTGCACTGATTGTATCGTAAACAACTGCAGCCGGGTCAGCACCCTCTTTGTGCTTTACTATATCAACACCTGCTCTGTCTGCCCACACCTCAAGCTGTTCTATAGCGGCAGCTCTGAATGTGTCAGCCGCACCGAGAATAACCTTTTTACCCTCTTTTTTATACATGGCGGCAAGCTTGCCGATTGTGGTGGTCTTACCAACACCGTTTACACCGATAACAAGGATAATTGACGGAACTGTGATAAGTCCCATATCCTCACCGCCATAAAGCATTTCAGAAATAATATCCTTAATCTTTTGACGAACCTCATTTGCATCCCTGATTTTACCTTTTTCTGCTTCTTCACGAAGTTTTTCTGTAATTTCAACGGCAGTTGTAACACCAACGTCACCCATTACAAGAATTTCTTCAAGTTCAGTATAAAGGTCATCAGTAATTTCATCGAAGCTATCGAGCATATCGTCGATAGCTCCTGCCATTTTATTTCTTGTCTTTGTAAGACCAAAGTTAATTTTCTTAAAAATTCCCATATTGTTAATCCTTTCGAGAATTTAATTTTATGCTAAACCTAATTTACGAGCAAGCTCTGCAGTTTTAAGTTCAAGTATCTTTGATACGCCTTCTTCCTGCATTGTAACACCATAAAGCATATCTGCTTCTTCCATTGTACCACGACGGTGAGTAATAAGAATAAACTGTGTATTCTTTGTCATTCTTCTTACATACTGTGCGTATCTTACAACATTGACATCGTCAAGGGCTGCCTCAACCTCGTCAAAGATTACGAATGGTGCAGGAGTAACTTTAAGTATGGCAAAGAGAAGTGCAATAGCAGAAAGTCCCTTTTCACCACCTGAAAGCAGGTTGATATTCTGAACATTCTTGCCCGGTGGCTGAACCTTGATTTCAATGTCACATTCAAGGACATTCATTTCGTCTTCAAGGACAAGCTCTGCTTTACCGCCACCAAAGAGCTCAGCAAATGTCTCGCCAAAAGCAACATTGATTTTCTGGAACTGTTCACGGAACTGAACACTCATTTTTGTTGTCAGTTCATCAATAAGACGGATAAGCTCTGCCTTTGATTTTTCAACGTCACCAATCTGTTCTGACATAAACTCATATCTTTCAGAAACTTCCTTGTACTCATCAATAGCAGAAACATTAACAGAGCCTAAACCTCTGATTTCATTTTTAAGTGCTGAAAGACGAGTTCTTGCTTCACCGATATTTTCAATAACGATCTGGAGAGCAATTGCCTCACGTCTTGTCAACTGATACTCATCATAAAGCTTTGAGTTATATTCCTCAAACTCATTGAGCATTGATGCTTTTCTTTCTTCAAGACGAGCAAGCTCACCACTGATTCTTTCTCTCTCGGAGCTTTTTTCCTTTTCAAGATTACGAAGGTCAATGTTTTCTCTTTCAAGCTGTGCTCTTGCTTCAAGCAAGTCATCAACATCCGTTTTTGCATCACCGCATTGTTTACGAAGTTCATCAGCAGAAGCTCTTAAGCTTTCAATATCCTTTGTAAGCCAGATATTTTTATTCCTGAATGCTTCAATTTCATTATCAAGCTCTGTAAGTCTGTCAGAATGTGAGCCTTTGAGAATATTAAGTCTGCGGATATTATCATCAGCTGATTCAATATCCTTTTCATATCCCAAAATCTCAAGTCTGATTTGTTCTGCTTTCTGTGACAATTCTTCACGAACAACTGCAAGACTTTCCCTGTCACCGCTGACAGCTTCAAGGCTCTTTTCCTTTTCGGCAATTTCATTTGTCAGCTCTTCGACCTTATTTTTTGCTGTGATACTGTCACTGTTTATTTTTTCAATTCTGTCATTAAGAATTCTTTCTTCTTCAATAAGCTCACCAACACCACTTGATGTTGTTTCATACTGTTGAGCCGCAAGATTATATTCACCCTCAAGTCGGATTTTCTCCTCATTTGCAGAAAGAATATCCCCCTCGATACCGTTAAGGTCAGCAATAGCAGAAGACAAGTCCTCTGAAATCATTTTTTCCTGAACCCCAAGATTATTTTTCTTTTCCTCAAGGTCTTTTACACTCGCACGAAGCTTTTCAATTTCGTTACTACGGCTGAGCATTCCCACACCATGAGCCTTACTACCACCTGTCATTGAACCGCCGGCATTAATAACCTGACCGTCAAGAGTAACGATTTTGAATCGGTTTTTATATTTCTTTGCCATCGAAATGGCAGAATCCATATCTTCACAAACAACAGTCTTACCAAGAAGATTTTCGATAATATCTTTGTACTGACTGTCCGTTGCTACAAGCTCTGATGCAATATTTACATATCCGTAACAATCATCAAGGTCTTCTTCATTAAGACTTCTTGATTTAATTGCTGTCAATGGCAAGAATGTTGCACGACCACCTCGTGTTTCCTTCAGGAAAGCAATAGCCTTTTTAGCATCATTTTCGTTATCAACAACAACATTCTGAATTGCTACACCAAGAGCAGTTTCAACTGCAACTGAATATTTATCCTTAACGGTTATAAGCTGTGAAAGTGGTCCATGGATACCATTCAAAGCTCCACGCTTACTTTCCTTCATAACGCTACGAACAGAGCCCTGATAACCCTCCATATTCTTTTCAAGGTCGTCAAGAATTCGGATTCGTTCATTCTTACGGTCAATTTCACTTTCAAGAGCTGTGATTTCTGCTTTTATTTTTTCACTCTTTTCAGTTCTTGTCTGTACCTTTATTCTGTAACCCTCAACAGCATTCTTATACTCATCGATTCTCTCATTACATTCATTGAGAATTTTCAGAGCCTCGTTTTTCTTTTCCTCAAGGGCTAATACTGTTTCCTTGCGATTTCCCAAAAGGTCATCAATAGCAGTAATTCTTGATTTGATTTCTTCAATCTGTGAGTTAGCAGTTTCACTGATAACTCGATTATCAGCAAGACTTACCGTAAGTAATGAAATTTCCTTTGCAAGGTCTGCAGCAACTGTTGCAAATTCGTTATTTTCAACCTGCAGCTTTTCGATTTCTACAATCTGCTGTTGAAGCTTTTCATTTGCTTCATCAAGACTTATCTGCGACTTCTTTTTCTGCTCTTCTGTTTCAAGCACCTGAGCATCAATGTCAGAATCATCCTGATTTGCTAATAATTTATCTTTTTCGAGTCTTTCGATTGATTCATTGTTATGTAAAATTGAGTTTTCGTAAACCTTAGCCTGTGCTTCAAGCTCAGCAGCCTGTTCTTCAAAATGAGATGTTGATGAACGAACTTCTTCAATCTTTACATTGATTTCACGATTCTTTTCAACAATCGCATCCATCTTATGTTCGATTTCTTCAAGCTGACGCTGTGCATCTTTATACTGAACAGACGCTATATCAATTTTTCTGTCCTGTTCCTTTAATTTCTCTTGTGTTTTTTCGATATTATGAAGCCAGATACCGATTTCAAGATTCTTTCTTTCTTCAGCAAGGACTAAGAATTTCTGTGCCTTTTCACTCTGAGTTTTTAAAGGTCCTACTCGACTTTCGAGCTCTGATAAAATATCTCGGAGTCGAACAAGATTTTCTTCTGCCTGTGAAAGTCTTTTAAGTGCATCATGACGCTTATAACGGAAATGAGAAATACCTGCTGCTTCTTCAAACATCTCACGGCGTTCACCTGATTTTGAAGAAATAAGCTCTGCAATCTTACCCTGACTGACCATTGAATAGCCGTCACGACCAAGACCTGTATCCATGAACAACTCGTTGATGTCACGAAGTCTTACACTTTCACCATTGATTTTATATTCACTGTCACCACTACGGTAAAAACGACGTGTAATGCTTACTTCGTCACTATCCTTACCAAGTGTACGGTCAGTATTGTCAAGACAAAGTGTAACCTCCGCAAAGCCGGTTGCCTTACGGAACTTTGTACCGCTGAAAATAACATCCTCCATTTTTGAGCCACGAAGACTCTTTGTTGACTGTTCACCCAGAACCCAACGAACAGCGTCAGAAATATTACTTTTACCGCTACCGTTAGGACCAACAACACCTGTTATTCCTCTATTAAATTGAAGTACTGTTTTTTCGGGACAGGACTTAAAGCCCTGCATTGTAATCGATTTTAAAATCATTTATTTTCTACAACCTTAACTTCAAATTCTTCTAAATTTTCTTTACCCTTTATTATACAATGAAATCCTTGATTTTTCAATGCTTTTTCGTTTCTTTTCTGCTGTCCTTTTGCCTTGCTTAAGGCTTTTTTATCAACAAAAACAGTATACATCCCGTTTTTGTCTTTTCCATGTAATTTTTCGAGAATTTTTTCCAGGTATATATATCCTTCACAAAGCTCACGGAATGCAGGATGATAAGCACCGCCCACCATATCTGCTTCAACTGTTTCACTGCTGTGAAGACCTAATTTTATAACTCTTATACCGTTTTTTTCAAACATCTGTAAAAGGTCAGCACAAAACATTGCCGATTCCTCTGCTGTTGGTGCTTTGTATTCACCCGTTTCCTGCAAATACCCCAGATGAGTATTTTTAAGTACTACTGTAGGATAGATTCTTACCGTATCAGGCTTTAATTTTACAATTTCTTCTGCTGTATATAAATCTTTCCCGAAATCACTTTTATAAAGTCCCGTCATCATCTGAAGACCCAGTTCAAAACCATATTGTTTTATAAGTACCGATGCTTTTCTTACATCTTCTGACGAATGTCCTCTGCGATTTGCAAGAAGAACATTGTCATCCATGCTCTGTGCTCCCAATTCAATAGCAGTTACACCATATTCTTTAAGGGTTTTCAGCACCTCATCATCAATGCAATCAGGCCTTGTTGATACTCTTATTCCCTTAAAATTATGACTATCTAAAAAACACTTTGCGGCGGTTAAAAGAGAACACATATATTCTCTCTCAATCGCCGTAAAACTACCACCAAAAAATGCTATTTCAGTATTCTTCGGGTCAACACCGTATTCAATTGCTGTATTGACTGCTTTTGCAACATCTTCAGGCGTTGCAGAAACAGTTTGTCCGCTGATTGTCCGTTGATTACAAAAACTGCAATCATTCGGACAACCCTTATGGGGGACAAAAATACTTATGTTACTGTGACTCATAATCCCATTAACTCCAAGGCAGATTTTGCCGCTTCTTGTTCAGCCTTTTTCTTGCTGCTTCCGACACCTCTACCGATTGTATTACTATTCATATGAATTTCAACAATAAATTCCTTGTTATGGTCAGGACCGCTTTCACCAACCACAATGTATTCAAATTTTTCAGTAGGATTCTGCTGTAACACTTCCTGTAATGTACTTTTATAATCCTTGAAAACAGGCTTTTCCTCTGATGAAATTTCAATAAACGGTAAGACAAATTTCTTGGCTTCCTCAATCCCGCCATCAAGATAAATAGCAGCAATCAACGCTTCAAAAGCATCTGACACAACTGACGGACGATGTCTGCCACCTGTGTTCTCCTCACCTTTTCCAAGAAGAATCATATCACCTAACTGAATTTTTTCAGCATATTCGAAAAGAGTCTTCTCACAAACTGCGTAAGCACGTTTTTTTGTGAGTTCACCTTCTTTTTTATTTTTGTAATGCTCAAAAAGGTATTCTGCTGTAATAAATCCCAATACCGAGTCACCCAAAAATTCAAGACGCTCGTTATCAAGACCTGTACCCTTTTCGTTAGCATAAGAAGAGTGAGTCAATGCTCGTTGGAACAAAGATTTATCCTTAAATTCATATCCGATTCGTCTTTCAAAATCAGTCATTTCTGTCACCTAAATTATTATTTCTTGCAAATTCCTTAAGAGAATTCATACCTCTTTGAGCTAACTGCATATATCGTTCTTGCTTATCACGAATTTTTTCTGAGAGTGGTGGTAAAACACCGAAATTCGCACCCATCGGTTGAAAATTCTTAACAAACTCATCACTTATATATCGGCTCAATGCACCTATCATTGTATCCTGCGGAAGAACAACAGTATCTTCACCATTAAGACGACGAGCAAGGTTAATTCCTGCCATAAGACCGCTTGCAGCAGATTCCATATAACCCTCAACGCCGGTAATCTGTCCACCGAAGAAAATAAGCGGATTACTGCGCAAACTGAAGTCACCGTTTAAAAGTCTTGGTGAATCAATAAATGTGTTTCTGTGCATTACACCATAACGCAGAAATTCTGCGTTTTTAAGTGCGGGGAACATTGAGAAAACTCTCTTTTGCTCGCCGAATTTAAGATTAGTCTGAAAGCCCACAAGATTATACATTGTGCCGTCTTTATTCTCTTTGCGAAGCTGAAGATTTGCCCAAGGTCTGTGACCTGTTCGCGGGTCAGTAAGCCCTACCGGTTTAAGTGGACCATAACGCATTGTATCTTTTCCGCGAGATGCTAAAACTTCAATGGGCATACAACCCTCATAAACATCTTTTCGCTTATCAAAAGAATGAACTTCGGCACTTTCGGCGTTTATAATCGCCTCATAAAAAGCCTTATACTCTGCCTTATTCATAGGGCAGTTGATGTAATCTGCCTCACCGCCACGGTCATAGCGTGACTGTGTGAATGCACATTCCATATCAATGCTTTCGGCACTTACAATGGGTGCCGCTGCATCATAGAATGAAAGTCCGTTACCGCACATTTTACGGATTGTTTCTGAAAGTCCTTCGCTTGCCAAAGGCCCTGCACAGATTACAACACCGTCATAACCCTCGGGGATTTCGGTAACTTCTTTTTCGATAATATTTATATTTTCATCTTTTCTGATTTTTTCGGTAATAATTCTTGAAAAGTCGTGACGGTCAACAGCCAATGCACCGCCTGCCTCAACCTTGCATTCATAAGCAGTTTCAACACAAACCGAGCCAAGATATGCCATTTCATGTTTTAAAAGCCCTGCGGCAGAATTAAGTCTTTCTGCCTTTAAAGAGTTTGAGCATACCAGCTCTGCAAGAGTATCTAATTTATGCGCAGGAGATTTTTTATGTGGCTTCATTTCAAACAAATCAACAGAAATGTTATTGCGAGAAAGTGCTTTTGCACACTCAACACCCGCAAGACCGCCACCGATTACTGCTACTCTCATTCTTCTTTTGCCTTTCTCTTGCGCTCTGCTTTTTTCTCAAAGCTACACTGTTCATTAAGACAAACAAGCAATCCGCCTTTTCTCTTGAAAAGTGACTTTCCGCACTGTGGGCAAAGGTCGTCTGTAGGTTTATCCCAAGTCATAAAGTTACATTCGGGGTAATTTCCGCAACCGAAGAAAGAAAATCCGCGTTTTGATTTCTTTTCAATTACTTTGCCACCACAAACAGGGCAAGTTGCCTTTGTTTCAACAACCAAAGGCTTTGTATTTTTACATTCAGGGTAACCTGGGCAAGCAAGGAATTTGCCGAAACGACCTGATTTGATAACCATATTGCGACCGCATTTGTCACACTTAATATCAGTTTCGTCCTCTTTAAGCTTGATTTTCTGACCCTGCATTTCTTCCTTTGCCTTGTCAACGGTTGCAATAAAATCGTCATAAAATTCGTGAAGCATTTTAATGTAATCTGTTTCACCGCTTTCAACTTCGTCAAGCTGTGATTCCATACCTGCAGTGAATTTTACATTAACGATTTTCGGGAATTTATCTTTAAGAAGATTTGTAATTGCCTCGCCGAGCTCAGTTGATTTCAGCTGTTTCTGTTCACGGATTACATATTCTCTTTGTGTGATTGTAGAAATAATTGAAGCATAGGTTGACGGACGGCCAACGCCTGTTTCTTCAAGGGCTTTGATGAGAGACGCTTCAGTATATCTTGCGGGTGGCTGTGTGAAAT